>JAYUGZ010000156.1:0-110724 GCA_043767465.1 Cyanobacteriota bacterium | reverse complement strand
AATGATTCAATGGATGGACAGGCATTTGCTATATTTATTCAGCATTTTTTATGTCCTAAATTATGGGAAGGAGCGGTAGTAGTGATGGATAATTTACCCGCCCATAAATTAGCATCAATCAAGCCAATGATTGAAGCTTGTGGAGCGAGTATTATTTGTTTATCCCCATACTCTCCCGATTTTAACCCAATAGAGCTTTGGTGGTCGCAACTCAAATCTTTTGTGCGTATGTTCACTCCAACTACCACGTCCATGATCGATCAAATAATTGCAGTTGCCCTCAACTTAATCAATCCTCAACATTTAAGAAATTGGTTTGCTAATTGTTGTTATTGTACCTCATGACAGCGGGAACCGCTGTAATTTATTAATTCAATGACTTTAGTAAAAACTTTATCCGAATCATTATCAATAAAAATATTTTTATTAAAAAGAAACACGTAGTAAAGGATTTTTCTTAAGATATTTTCATTAGCAGGTAAACACAAATAAAGAACTATATTTGAAAAAAAGTTACACTGATTTTCAGATGATTTATTATGATACAAATTTAATGCGATATTTTTAATATCATTTCTCTTATTATAAAACTTAGTTAGCCATTCATTAATCTCTATATTATATTCAACAACCAATTGTTCACCTCTTTTTATACGATATTCAAGCTCTGGATTACTAATCTTTTCAAAGTAAGTTATCCCTTCGTTAAGGATATCTTGAATTTTATTCTGAAACTTTTCTAAACTTTGCTTTTTACCCTCTGAATCAGTATATTGTGAAGTTGTATTACTCTCGGTTCTCTCATAACAATCATTTTTTCCTGTATCTTTATAATGTGAAAAATGAGCCGATCTTCTCACACCTAAATTATTTAAATCACTTCCCTTCTTAAAAAAAACACTTTCATTACACAGATAACAAGTTAGATATAAAACATCATAGGATTGATAATCAATTGCATCGTCATCGGCTGTAAAAAGTTTATTTAAGGACATGGAAAAAGCTGTTTTCATAAAAATTAAATATTTATGTTTCTTGATGAATTTATAAGATTTGTATATCCAGAACATCAAGTTCCTATAATAACATATCTATATTAAACGTCAACTATTAACATAAGGAAGACCCATAAAATCAGATGAACTATATCTGTAAGACGGTTTCTGCATTTATTCAGCCATGACGCAACCACGCTAAACAGACCACACTAGACCCGCCACACTCCGACCGCTCTCTCACTGCCACCCCTCCCAGTGCATCCAGTTTTTAAAAAAGCTGTGGGTTATCAGTCGCGAGTGTGACGCAAAAAAGCTAGACCGCCACCGCTCCAATCCGATCGCTCCAACCGTGGCAACCTTGCCAGACGTTAGACCCGCGCTAGACCCGCGAACTTTGCCTGTGATGCAACTCTACCAGCCTTGCCACTGCAAAGGTGGTAATCAATCCCAAAACCCGCTAGACCCCGTAAGATGGTGCATTTTGTAGCCTTGCCTGTGGTGTCGGGCAATCGCACTTAAAGACAATCGAACAGCCGTGCAGCCGATCGGACAATCGGATTAGTCGATCGCACTTTTGGAGAAGGGGTGAAATGAGCAGTCGTACAGAAACTTACGCTAAGAAATTGATTAGTCGTTTTGAATACTGAGCTCGCCTCTTATAAACCTGTACCAATTGATCTATCTGAAATTTAAAAGCCTCAAATCCTTACTGTGCCGTACAAAAAAGCTGTACCAAAAAATCTATGCTCTAATTGGTACAGCTTAATTTTCAATTTTTTAAGTTTTTGAGATACAAAAAGAGTGATTCCCAGAATGCTTATTCAGTAAAAGTTTCAGCCTTAACGTAAGTTTCTGTACGACTGCTCATTTCACTCACCAAAAGCGCATCGCATTTCGTTTTTGCTTTGGGGGGCGATCGCTGTCTCACCCGCTTATAAAAACCTCCCAGCAAATACCGGGGGATCTCATCGCGATCCGTCGCGCTTTTATAATCCGAAATAATCCTCAAGGGAATTAGGATGGCGATCTCTGCGTGACCATCTACTGCTAAGGCGTTACGAGTTGTTGCAGAAGCTTGCTTATCGGTTGGCTTATAGCGGTTCCCTTTTTGGTGAGTTAAAGGGTGAATTCGATACACCAGAATTAGCTTTAGAAGCGGGAATTCAGGATGCTAAGGGATTATTAGCACCCGCTGAGTCACCCCTTTAATAAGCCCTGTTGTGATTCCGAAAAAGGAGGAGCAAGGATGATGCGAACGCTTTCACTTTTCAGCGGCATAGGCGGTTTTGAGTTGGCTGCCACCGCCTTAAATTGTTTTCAAGTCGAACAGTTTGTAGAAATCGATGAGGACGCTCAATATGTACTCCGACAGCACTATCCCCACATCCCAATTCACAGCGACATCCGAACTTTTAGCGCGACCCCAGGACAATACGAGTGCATCTGGGGAGGTTTCCCCTGCACCGGTACGAGCAATGCCGGAAAGCGAGAAGGATTGGCTCATCCAGAATCAAGTTTGTGGTGGCAAATGCTCCGAATTATCCTTGAAGCTAGACCCAGCTTTGTGGTTGTCGAAAATCCAGAAGGCTTGCTCGTCCGAGGAGGTAGAGAAGTCGTTGCCTCTTTGCGAATGGCGGGATATTGTGTCCAAGACCCGCTCCTCATATCGGCGAAGGAAATTGGAGCTGGGCATCAGAGAAACCGAGTCTTTATCGTCGCTTTCCTTCACGACTTTGCACAGCAGCAACACGAGCACCAATTCCAAACCTGCGGGGCTAACGAAGTGCGAACAATCGCTCAGAAAGCTGGGCATCATTTCCCCCTCCCATTATTTATCCGCGATGGGAATGGAATTGATATTCGGATTCCCCCTGGGCTGGACGGATTGCCTTGCAACCAGAACGTCGCTATCTCCGACTTTGGAGTCAAGAGCAAAACCAAAGGTAGAATCAGAGCCCGATACGTCTTTGCCAAAACAGTCATGCCAGGACAAGCTTACATTGCCCTCAAACGAGTGCAGCATCTTGCCAAAGCTTTCGGAATCATCAATTGAAAACACCATCGAGTTTGCATTATCTGGGTTGGGTATTAGCTTCGGCAAAACGCTGCCATATCTTACTTGCAAAACGGTGACACGGCGTAGTTGGAAAGACAGCCACGCCAAGAAATTTATCAATGCTTTCGAGCAGAATAAGCTAATCAAAGCTTTGGATAAAGATATCCGCTATGGAGGCAAACAAATCGGTTGGTGTCGGTTGCTTTGCGCTCCCTACAAAGAGGAACTTGCAGCCATGCCTTATGAAGATTTGGAGGCTGAGGGGGGAATGTGTTCCTCAGTGGCAGAGTTCGTCAAACGCTACTTTAAAGGCAACAGCAGTCAGGAAGTTTGGGTAATTCGCTTTGAATTAGTGGCAATGGATTTGCTAGCATCAACCAATACTGCTGAATTGCTTGGTATATACTCTGACTCTGAAACTAAAGCTGATAGCAACTGTGACATTACTTCGCTAGCCGAGAGTATACACCAAGCTCAATTAGTCGGTTGTGGTGTATACCCTGACTCTGAAACTAAAACGGGTAGCAGCTCACCCATTAGTTCAGTAAACAATAGTATACACCAAGCTTCATTAGCTCCCCTTGGTGTATACTCAACACTTGAGCCTAAAACTAACAGCAACTCTGCCTTTGCTTTATTAATTGATGGTATACACCAAGCCTTACCCAACCATCACACAGTTCCTGGTGTATACCAAAACAACGGCAAGCAAGCTAATACTAACACCCCAATCTCTTCGTCAGTCGAGAGTATACACCAAAGCCCAATACCGAGTCTTGGTGTATACTCCGGTGATGGCAATCAAAGCGACAGTAACGCGAGTAACGATTCACTAGCCGAGAGTATCCACCAAACGCCTGTAGTTCAGGGTGGCAGCGGCTTGGTGTATAGCTTTTGGAAGGGAGAAAGCATGGTTAACCACTACCGCTACAAAGTTAAAGCAGACGGCAAGTGGAAGGTGAAGAGCGTCTACATTCCAGTGGGCAAACTCCCCAAAGTTAGGGAAGCCATTACCAATAAGTTAGGAGTAGCTGCAATAGTTACTGAGGTACTGAGCCGACAACTGTGATTGATTACTCTGTCTTTTTCAAACAAGGCGGCAGCCGTTTCTTTGCCGTCTCTTAGTTTTTGAATGTCTTTCTAACTTTTTGACTATCAACCACCCTTTCCATCCGCATCTTTCTCTCTTCATTGGTGCGGAGCGCTTTTCTGCGTTCGATTGCCACCAGACTAACGAGGGGTTTTACCCCTGATTTTAAGTAACAAGGCGATCAAGGAATAATGGGGGGTCTTACCCCTGATTTGACCAGCATTTGCTAATACGCAACGCTAAATCAATACTTTGAGCAATATAAAGGCGATCGGGGTATATTGTAGGGTCTTACCCCTTATTGTACCCCGATCGCTCCAAACACTACGCAAAATCAATGGTTTGAAGTGTGTGATCAGGGTGATCAGGGCGATCGGGGTACTACTCCCCAAAAATATGAAGGGGTAGGGGTAGTTCTCAGTTAACAAGACACCCCCTTAAAAAAAAAGGGTAGGAGTTCCCGATCGCCCTGATCACCCTGATCGCCCCCATTGCTTTTGCTCAAACCCCTACGCATCAAGGAAACAAGAGAGCGATCGGGGTTCTTCAGAGGGTCTGACCCCTCGTTACAGTCCGATCGCTGGTAATGAATCTGTGGATGGCTAGTGAAGCGGGCGAGAAAGCTCGGAGAATACTGGGTGGAGCCACAACTGTATCAGTCTTGGGCTTGGCACGTCTAGTTAAATTTTTGCCACTCAAGTCTTCAACAACTAAAACATCACATTTGCTAAATAACTCATGTGCAGTTTTAAATTGAAAATCTAATCTAGCTCTAGCTACGAAATGTCGCTCAGTCGAGCCGCATAGTTCACGGCGAAGCCTTCCTTTCCCCTCCGCAAATAATCAGCTTTTTCTACCCTTCCCCTTCCTCTTCCCTTCCTTTTTCCACCCTTCCCCTTCCCCCTCCCTCTCTTGCAAACCTTTTAAGAGATGAAAAACTGATAAATTCCGAGCGCATAGAACCAGATTTAAGGTTAAGGAAAGTGGCAAACCTCCGCAAGTCATTCGTCAAAGTGAGACGGAATAAATAGTCAGCAATAATGGAGGCCATCGCCTGATTAATTGTGAGACTCTGAGCGTTAATAGTGGCTAACTCAGCACAAGATAAATAGGTATTTGCCAGTTCTTCAGGCTGGGATTCTCTCAAATTGGGGCACTGCCAAATAGGAGAGGGTAACGCTCCCATAATGCCTGTTTTCTCAAATTGATCTAGGTGAGTAATTAACCCCTCACCACAATTATGACTACCTAGTAGAATTTGACCGCTATCAAAGTTATTGCCAGCATCAAGATACCAGATTCTTGGAATATCAGAGTGGCGATTACTTTCTAGTGTTTTGCCGAGGGAACGACGAGCCGCACTATTGTCAACGCAGCCAGTGATAATTACCAAATCATTCCAGTATGATTTTACCAATTTGGGGTCAAAATAGTCAGGAATTGCACTAATTTCTAGCCCCCAGGTAAGATTGTAACGCAAAGCAAGAGTAGCAGCTTTATTCAATCCGAGTTCAGATTGACAAAATCTCTGCCTTCCCAAGTTTTTCTCTTCAACAATGTCAGGGTCAACAAAGGCAACATTGACATTTTTACCACGTTGTTTGAAAACGTAAGCTAATCGTGCTAAACTTTCAGCTACATAAGAGCCAGTGCCCCCACAGCCAACGAGCCACAAGTGTAGGTGAGAGTAATCTTTGAGGAGGAGAGGGGTAGAATTGGCGTACTCAAAGTCGAGGTTTAAGGGAGTTTTGGTAAGCATCGGTGATAAAATATGGCTCTTCAAATACAGAACTAGCTTTAATTAAGCTATAGTGTCCGAAAATTCCGATTCTGACTAAAATCTCAGGATTTAAAGTATTAACTTTACCCAAGACTGCATAGAGTCTAAACCCGCGCTCGTCAGCATCATCTGTGCTACTAAAGAAAGCAGGCATTTCTCCGTGAGAGTGGCATTCAATTAAGGCAGTTGAGCAGGATAAATTATCAAGAGGTTGGCAGCTTGTTCGTGTAGTTGTTTGGAGTGGAATTGTCAGTTGCCATTGATTGCGGCTGTCAAGGGATAGGTGAAATAAAATCTCTGTGATATTCCCACTATTATCTTTGCTAAATGCAGATTTTGTACACATAGAAAGGAGTAATTCTAATGGTACTGAACGAGTGTCAAGGTGCAAGTACGGTTCTATAGATGGCAACCCTTTGATAGTATTGGGCGCTGAATTTGCAACAGGAATCATTGCCTCTAGTCCGGGGCGAACTGAACGCACAAACACGCCGTTAGAAGCTGTAACGTATTCGCAGAATACTCCAGTAGCAATGGGAGGCAAGGGAATAGAGGCATGAATGTGGTTAAAAAGTTTTAGCATTAACTTAAACTTGGCGGTTGAAAGAAAAATGTTGAGTGCAATGCCTAGATAGGGTTAGCAATCAATAAAAGGTGTTCTATTAAAGAGTTAATTGACTGGTTGCACCTGCTTTCAACTAAATCTTTAACAGGATAGGAACGCCTTTTTTTCAAGGCTAAACTTTTCAGATGTTCTCTGACATCTTGGGGAAACTTTCGGCTTTTTTGGCTGGATAAGTCAGCATTGAAAGGAGTAGTGATAAAAGTTTGCCAAGCAATATCAATGGTTTGAGTTGAAGCAACCGGGGGAGTATTTTGTCCCCAGCAAATTAAACCGTTTGGGTGGATATTTGGTAAGGGAGTATGGTAAGCTTTCGCCTCTGGGTTGAAGGTGGCGACATCAGTTGCCCATACCCAATATTGAGTGTTCTGTCCTACCAATACCAAAGCGGTTAGCGGAATAGTAATCGGTTCAATATCATCAAAGTGGAGGTTATATTGAGCAGGATGTATGAATTTTACTACCCAATTTCCTTGAGAATTAGTTCCCCACCTTATGACTCCTGGAGGCATCCAACCTGTATCAATTGGCTCGTGAGAAAATGCAGTTCTCAAACTGACAGAGGAGAGTAGTTTGTAGTGTTCCTTTGTCCCTTCTCGATAATGGAACAGGTATTGTTCTTTGATGAACAGTAATTCAGCATCAATTTCTGTTAGCTGTCGGGGAGCTATTTGCAGAATTTCACGGAAGGCTTCTCCTGACAAATGTTGCATAATAGCTTAAAATTGATAGAGGTTATAGAGCTAACCCGATAGGTAAGGTTAGCTCCTACTTGAAAATTAGTATTCATTCGATTTCATTAGGGTAGCAACTCTCCAAGTTTTATCCGAGTTTTCTGGGCATTCTGAACTCACTTCTTGGTTGTCCAGCCAAGCTTTTCTGTCAAAATAATCAATTTTGAAAAAGTAGTTTTTGCTATCCAGTTGAATGGCAAAAAAATCTCGTTCTCCGTAGGGGTCGTTGCCCGATTCAAAACTGTTAAAATCTCTTACTAATTGCAGTAATTTTTGTTGGTATTCAGGAGGAAGAGCTTTTACAGTTTGAGTGATCCGAATTTCACCAATTTTGGTATTTCCTTGACGCAACTGGTCATTGAGACGTGCAATTCTTTCGGTTGTTGTTAGAGTTTCAGTCATGGTTAAGACCTCAATTTCCAACAGCTACAACCGCACTAGCGGTTGCTGCTTCACAATGAATACGCTTAAGCGGGGAGCTCAGCATTTTTAGACTTGAGAGTTTCAATCGTAATTATTTGGATTCATAGGTAATTCAAATTGACAAAGTGCTCTTGTTCCAGAGTTCAAGAATTTGCTGAAAACGTCGAGGGCGGTCAGTAGCAAGCCAGTCGATAACCTGTTGAGCTTGGGTTATTACTTCTTTAGCACTTTGCCATTGCGCTGATAAAGATATCAAGTTTTCGACTGTCCATTCTCTAAATTGATACTCGTCTTGAGCGCAGCCGTCTAGCCAAATATTACCTGTTGAATAATTGAGGAAACTTAGTACAATTGGCACTGATTTTATGGGAAAGTCAGCCAGAGAGCAAAGCTCTTGGAATTGCAGATAATTGATACTATCGGGTGGTAAAACGTGAGAAAATAAAACGTTAAATTCCTCTTCATACCAATCTTGTGCGTCATTTTCAGTTAGCCAATCTAGTCCTTTAGAAGTTAGAGGCAGCAAGATTTGCCACTCAGGGGCTAATGACTCAATATCATAATCTTCATAGCTCAACCAATCTAACCCCCAAGGCTCTATCAGGAGTTCGTCGAGGCGTTCTTCTTGGGCTATTTCTAATTGCCAGGGGCTGATAGGGATAAGTTCTGTTTCGTCAAGCCGACTGAAAAATTCTAATTCGCGGGGGCTATGAATGTCAGGACTATCAGAGTAAATAGAACTGGTACTGGTGGTAAATTCAGTTGGAAAAAAGTGTTGGTAAAGGTTTAGTATTTGAATACTATTAAGCGTTTGCTGGAGAAATTCAATCGCTTCAATTGGCTTGGTTACTGGGTAGGAGTGTCGCAAACCAGCGATGGCTTGCGACACAGACAAAATGGTTGCAGGCATTAAAAATTCAGGGGAATTTGGGGATGTGCAATAGCTGGCGCAAGTTGCAGTTGTTTGAGAGTTGCTTTAAATCGCTGTAGTTCTTGTTCACCTCTCGCTATTGCTTGAGAGATTTCTTGAGTGCGACTTGCTAAGGTTAGCGGAGTAACATAACCGTTGATAGATTCACATTGGAGAGCCCAAGTGAGTTGGACAGCTTGATTCGGTTCTTCTGGTGCTGCCATAAGTGAGGAGAGTGGGGAATGGGGGGGAGGATTTGATGAGTTTTTATCTGGCATTGAAATACGCAATTTTTATGCAGTACGGATAGTTTTTTTTGCGACTCTTCTACACCTTTTGTCTTGGCTTGTTTGATGATTTTAATGGGTTGACCTGCTTTTCTTTCAATCGTAGCTTCGCTTAATTCCGGGAAGTAAGGAAGCAGGACTTCGAGTAACTTTTCATCATTTGAAGTAATTTCGTTGGGCAGTTCAATTTGTCTGCCTTCGTATTCTATTAGACTCATTTTTACCTCTTTAAAACAAGGAAATTTGGACTCCGATTTCACCCTTATTGACGGGTGAATCAGTAGGGTGTTGAGGGATTGGTTTAGCTTTCTTGCGGGGTGGACGTAAAGAAGAGCGAATTTGAGCACTCACTTTTCGGTTAGGTAAATTGGAGGCTAACCGCTGGAGCAATTCTTGTAAAGCACTTGGCCAAGCTCCAATTGAGTTCTCTCTAACTTGTGTTAATAGTGGTAAGTCGTCGTGGCTCGTTGCTGTAATTTCTACGATTCGCCCTTCGGGATGCCCGTCGTCTGGTCGCATAATAATGTGGATTTTGACTGTACAAAAATTGAATTCATAAGGTTCTGATTCTCCTTCATCAAGTAAGTCAGGACTCTGTGAAGTGTTCTCAGTTTTGTTGATGGTTTCACCCACTTTTTGAGTAGCTGAAAGTGGAATATCCTCTCCAGTTGGTTCGGAATTTGGTTCTATTTGGGTCATGGCTGGATTCGCAGTACAAGCAAGTGCAGCTTATTCTCAAAAATTGCCGCGATCGCGGCCTTGCTTTTAACGATCTATTTTTTGTAAAGTTTTAACGATCAGCGTGTTTCCCAAGAAATTTCTTAATTAATTCCCATTAATTATCTGTCCGACAAGATGCGGTCGCACTTGTCTCTATTGATTCTTTGATTGTAATTGCTCAACCCCCTTGACAAGAAGACGAGATAGACATTAGATAAAGGAATGGAAAAACTACCCGGCTTAAAGCAACTATTGAACGAGGCAAAAGAAGCCTTGATAGTAGAGCTATGGCAAGAAATCCAAAAACTCAGCGCAACATTAGCCACCTACGAACCTTGCGCCAGAGCCATCTCCCAAAAAAACTCTTCAAAATTCCGAAGTATTGATAGAGCTAGTACCTAGATAGCAAATAAGTAGACAGAATGGTACACTTATCGACAAAACTACGGTGTACCATTTTGTTTAAACTCGCGCGTTTTTGCAAAAAAACTGGGATTGTCAGTAAAAACACTCCAGCGTTGGGATGTCTCAGGGAAGCTACCGGCCAAGCGCACCCTATCAGGTCATCGGTTTTACACAGAAGACGATCTCTTGATAGCTAACGGATTGAAGCCCATAGAGGCCAAACGAAAAATCGTAGTTTACTGTCGAGTTTCATCCAGCGGGCAAAAGCCAGAACTCAAAAACCAGATGCTAGCAATGGAAGCCTTCTGCCTAGGTCGAGGGCTAAGCGTTGATGACTGGATATCGGAAATTGGCGGTGGACTAAACTTTAAGAGAAAAAAGTTTCTAGCAATTATGCTGTCAATGCTTAAGGGTGAAATATCAACAATCGTAATTGCACACAAAGATAGGATGTGCAGATTTGCCTTTGAATTCATCCAAGAACTTGCCGTATCAGTCGGATGTGAAATTATAGTCGCCAACCAAGAATCACTGTCTCCTCAACATGAATTAGTAGAAGACCTGATGGCAATAATTCACTGTTTCTCCTGTCGGTTATACGGTCTACAAAATTACTCGAAGGAAATCAAAGAAAATTTAAAAAATGCTATTGACAAACCAGTACAGGACGTGGCAGAGTTAAACAAAGAAATCCAGTGTTGAGGTCGAACAATGCTTCTATCCATCAAAACAAAGTTAAAGCTAAACAAAAGTCAATCAACAGTTATGAGTAAACACGCTGGCATAGCGAGATTTACTTATAATTGGGGACTGGCTACTTGGAGCAGCCTTTATAAAGATGGATTGAAGCCCAACAAATACTTGCTCAAAAAATTCTTTAACAATCATGTAAAACCTGAATTTACGTGGATAAAGGAGGCGGAAATCTGTCAAAAGATAACTCAATACGCCTTTGACAATCTTGGAGATGCGTTTGCTAAATTTTTCTCAAAAAAAGGTGGATATCCCAGGTTTAAGAAGAAAGGGCATCACGACTCTTTCACGATTGACGCTAGCGGTAAGCCTATCCCTGTGGGCGGTACATCTATAAAGCTGCCGACAATCGGCTGGGTAAAAACTCACGAAGGGTTGCCTCATACAACTTGCAAGTCAATCACCATCTCGCGCACTGCCGATAGTTGGTTTATCGCATTTGCCTACGAACAACATCATGAACCTACAGTCAAAAGTCATGACGTTGTAGGAGTTGACCTGGGTGTTAAAGAGTTGGCTACGCTTTCAACTGGCGTAGTATTTCCGAACCCAAAGCACTATAAAGCGCATCTCGCAAAACTTAAGAGATTGTCAAGAGTCTTAGCGAGAAAGGTGAAAGGTTCCAATAATAGATGTAAAGCCAAAGTTGAACTAGCAAAGCATCATGCAAAAATAGCAAACCTCAGAAAAAATACTCTACATCAAATCACTACTTACTTATGCAAAAACCACGCAACGATAGTAGTAGAAGATTTGAATGTCTGTGGAATGCTAAAGAATCACAAACTAGCTCAGGTAATAGCTGATTGTGGATTCCATGAATTCAAGCGCCAGTTAGAATACAAAGCTAAAAAGTTTGGCTGCGAGATCGTCGTTGCCGACCGCTGGTTCCCATCAAGCAAGACCTGTTCAAATTGCGGACTAATCCAAGGTATGCCGTTAAAAGAAAGGACTTATAACTGTGAAAGTTGCGGTCATTCGATAGACAGGGATTTGAATGCAGCAATAAATTTATCACGGTTGGCTAAACCGTGAAAGCTTACTGAGGGATAGCCGCTCCCATGCCCCCGATGAAGTAAGAAGCAAATGTCTAGACTTGTCTAGTATTTGTATAGCAGAAGGAATATCTATTGCGCTCGCAAGCTATATTACTATTAGCCACATCTACGATTGCACAGCTATCAATCAGAGCATATTTACTTATGCAATTGTAACTATCCGTACAAATGCGATCGCTTTAGAGCGTAAATCAACACTATGATAAAAAGTTGTAGTTAGTAGATGATCGGTAAAATATATAAAAAATTCTCCCAGCTATCAGTAGGTTCTGTCGCTGGGAGAAATCGCTGGAAAGTCGGTTTGTTCAACTAACGCAGGTATCTCGATTAATTCAAATTCAAACCTTCGCTGCATTCGCCGTTATTCTTTAGGCACAGTAGGCTTTGGTTGCATGTCAAAAATAATCACAAATGTGCGCGTTTTCACTAATCGCTGCAAAACCCGTAGATGATCATCTGCATCGTTTCTCTTACGAAATCGTGCCACAATAACACGCTGACAATTAGGAAGCAGGCTAATGATACACCACGGGTGCAATTTTTCAGAGTAGGTCATTTTAGTACCTCAGCAGTAAAAGTAACAGATTGTGCTCTTGTTTGATTGCTTGCCAAGACAGTAATTGAATAATCTTGTCAAAGACAGGTCACGGTGACATTGATATTTGACGAGGTTTGTGCTATAACCAGCTCAAATTATCTTTTGATGCTGAAAAAGCTTGATGTATGTATAGCAGCCACCAAAACTGTTGGAACAAGTCAGCAGTATATGATTGCGACAACGTATACAGTCGTTGCCCTGAACAGTCTTTCCGTTATACCCGCCACTATTAATCCAGGCTATTCTCTTCGCAAGGCGGACACAGGAAAGCCACCAATGTCTCTGGAATTTCCTCAAAGTGTTCCAGCAGAAAATCCATTAAAGCCAAATGACGCAAATCGACAGCAGTAGGGAATCGGCGATTTTCCCCCTTTCTAAACCAACCCCGCACTGTAGAATCAGAACGAGAACAAATAAAAGCAATTTCCTCATAACTCACTCCCCACTTTGCATAAAACTGCCTCGGTGTCATTTGCAATTGGCATTCACTGTAAACTGCAATCAAATTGCGTTCTCTATCTGTCAAAGTCTGCTGCTTTTTTATCATCCTCAAACTTCTCCAAATCTTCCTCCCAGGCAGTATCAAACTGACACCACTTTGCACTCTTGGAATCAGGAGTAAGGCAAATGATGTAGCACCACATCCAACAACGCTGACGCTGTTCATAGTTGTAAAATTTGCCTATAACCATTCCTCTGTCACCTTCTTCACCAACATCAGTCCAGCGCACCATCTCGCCACACTCAAAGCGCGGGGGATGAATTTGGGCAAAATTTGCAGGCAACTCAGTTGAAGGTGGTATATCCTTCAACTGTTTTAGTGGCAGGCCCGAAATCAAATCTCGCTTTCCTTTTGAGATTGACATGAGTTCTCAACTGTGCATCTATTGCACTCAATTTGTTTTGATAGATTTTCCGACCAATTTCTTGATAAAGAAATTGCAGCGCGACATCTCCTTGAATCAATCAATTGGAATCTATATTTGACCGACTATTTTCAAATTCAAACTCTGACTAGGCTATGAATTTTTTGAGACTCCGCCTAATCGCGTTGACTCCTTTTTTGCCCGCTGCAATTAATTTCTAGACTGCTGTTTGTCCGAGAGAAGGTACTAAAACTTTGCTTAAATCGGCTGCGTTTGATCAACCAGAATCCCTTCTAGGATTTATTAGCAGGAGTATTGCCACTGCCAGCAGAGAAGTTGGCAGCGATCGCCCTCAACGGCAAGAGTTGCTACCATATCTAAACCGGGGACTAACTCAATCAAAGACCATCGGGAAACTTCTTTTGGATTTTCCAGAAAGTTTAACAGTGCTGCTGGTTCTCCCGGCGCAATCGCAACATCAAATCCATCCAAAGGAATTGAAAGACCTTTACCTACCGCTTTGATGTAGGCTTCTTTGCGAGTCCAGCAGGTAAAAAAAGCTCTCAGTTGTTGATGTTCGGGGAGCGAGCGCAATACGGCGTTTTCAAAAGGCGAAAAAAAACTTTCGGCTATCTGCTGGTAGGGAAAATCTTTACGAATGCGTTCAATATCAATGCCAACTTCTCGATTTTGCTCCACAGCAATGAGAGCAATTCCGTGAGAGTGAGACAAATTGAAGCAAAGTTTATATTCGGATACTGCGGTAACTAAAGATGGTTTTCCGTAGGGGTTATAGCTAAAGCGCAGTTCGTTAGGATTTTTATTTAGATAGCAGCCCAAAATTTTTCTGAGAATACCGCGAGCTGCGATAAAATGCGCTCTGTCTTTCTGAAAGTAAAAACGCTCTGCTCTTTTAAGTTCGTCAGTAGAGAGACTCTCCTGCAAGCTTTGTAGGCAAGATGCTCTCATCTCCAGATCAACGCGCCAAACATGAACCTCATCGCTATTAAGTATTAGGTCTTTTGGGGGTATTTTCCACTCAATTATATTAGTATTCATCATTAGTCGTAAGCCGTGAAAAATTATTGATTTTGCTGCAATTTTTGACAAGTAGCTTGAAGCAAAAGCAACTGATATCTCTTTAAAAAAAAGTGATGGTATGGAAACATTTGCAGCGAACAAAAAGCGATTGTATGTTTGTTCCAACCTTCAATAATATCGGGACTCGTTTCGGGGTATTGCAAACCACCAATTACAGTAATCGGACATTCTAATGGCGCTTCGTTAGTATAAACATAGACTTCATCAATTGCTAAATCTGCCCGCACAATAGGAATCAGTAGTTGCATCATTTCGTAATTTTATAGAACTTCTTTAGGGATACCGTTGAGACGATGCAATTCATGCAACAATTCCGGTTCTGACAGAGCGTGCATTGGCTATGGATCGCGAATGTGAGGTGCAAGGCTAGCGGATGCGACTGCTAAAAATTGGTAACTCGCTAAGTAGGACTCAGATTTTCGCAAACAATTAGGCCTACCACCAGAGACCTCAATAACAAATAAGTATCAATTAGGAACAAATCTAGTGAAGAAATGGTAGTTGTAGTTGATAAATAACTACTTTTTGTTGCTATATTTGGGTAAATTAAGTAGTTAAATTAATTCCATATCACACTAAATATTAATTTTCATTAAATATGAATTTTGCAGGTATAAAATTATTAAAAGTTTGGCGCTACATCTATTATCTTAGAGTGCTACCATTTTAGCGATGGAACTCCATCAACGCACTTGTTGCATAAATCGATGGATGGTCAACTGATTTCCAGCAACGCATGATCGCCATCAACAATTCAGGAATCTCCTCAGCAGAAATCTCCTTAATTGCATTCTCCACACCCGCTCCTTCCACCAACTCCCCAGCTACCAGCGAACAAAAATGTTTGCGTGCTCCCGGAGCAATTTTCTGCATCGCCTCCAACAGGTTGTCGAGCATCTCGTCAGTTACACCCTTCTTGCCGTGCCTAAACTGCGACACAAGACTCTCGCTGACCCCAGCAACTCGAGCTAGGGCTTTGCCACTGATGTCATAACGTTTCAAAGTATTGTGGAAGGCTTCATAAATTAGCATTAAGATTTGTCACCTTAATTCACTGTGGGTGAATCTAGATTTACCATTGGTAAATAATTGGGGTCAAATTGGAGGTTTTTGATGGAGACTGACCTGCATCCACAGCCGCATCAAGCTTTTTGGCTGGGGAAGCAAAATTGGATGCTATTTAACTTTAGCAAAATTAGGAGATTTGCCAACACAAATTGCCAAATTTTTAGCAAAAACTTCTCGGTAACCCGGAGCCGGCACTTGGAAGATGTCAAAACAGGCATCGCCCAATTCCTCTCATATCGCTTGGAGGTGCACCGATGAGCGACATTAATCAGGCTCCCCAGACGATCGCCCAGACAATCGACTGGCTCCACAATTGCTTGGGCCGACCTGCGCTGCCGGAATGTCCCAAGGAATGCGAAAGGGACTGCGACGTTCCCGGAGGCAAAGCGCCTGCTTGGATAAACCAGAAAGGAAAAGCAGTCAAAGTCAGTTGGAAACCCTATCAAAACCAATTGCCAACTCAGGCAAACTTAGGGAAGTGGTTCGCCCGCACCACTGGCATCGGCACTCTCGGCGGCGGACCTAATGCACAGGGCCACTACATCGCCTTTGTCGATCTAGATCGCAAAGAAAAAGTCTTCTCCTCGCCACAAGCTTTTGAGGCGCGCCTTGAACAGTGGTTCAACGAGTACCCCCTTCTGAATGTCGCCCCTCGATTTCGCACCCCTTCGGGCGGATACCGAGTCATCCTCGCCTTCACAGAAGAACCAGATTGGACAGCCTTCAGCCTAGATCGAGACAGGTCCCGAATGGGCGAACTGCTTGCCCGAAACGGCGGTCACACCCTGCTGCCCCCTACTGTCGGCGCGAACGGCATCCCTTACCGCTGGGAATATTTTGTTGCATATCCGCCTACAGTTGCCAAACCGGAAGATGTTGGTATTTACCCAACACGGCAACAGCACCCGTCTATTCCTGCCAACACCTCGCCCCGTTCTGCAGGAAGTTACGTCCCCGGCGCAATTCGCCTAGAAGACCTCATCTCCCCCCGCACCCTTGAAATTCTGACAGGTGGTGCCAAAACAGGCGATCGCTCCGACGCCCTGACCGCTCTCGCCTCCGAATGTTACGGCTGGGAAGAGTTCTGCCACCGCTACAGTATCTCCTACTCCGGCACCACTGAAATCTTAGCCGAGTACGCCTGGGGGCAAATGGAAGACAGCAGCCGAGATCCCTACAAATGGCAGCGCATCCTCAAAACCATTAGCCCCTCCGCTTGCCAAACCGCCGCCGAATATCACAGCGGAGACTCTGAAAATTGCTGGAAAAAGATTTACCGGCTGGATCGAGAAACCTTCCAGGCTTCATGCCCCCCTCACATTAAAGACAGGATTTTAGGAGAATGGGGTATCGACAAGCGCCCCAGGGCATCACCGACCGCGAGCCAGCAGCAGCTCAATTCTCAAAAGTTACAAGCAGATGCGCCAGAGAGCATCCCGCCAAACAACGGTGAGGTTACAGATAATTTTTACCCGCCGGATTCTGACAGCAAACAGAAAGAAAACCTGCTCCTCAAATATATCGATCGGCTCCTGGAACGGGGCAACATTCCCCTGTCAGAACGAAGATCCGAGTGCGCCCAAATCGCTCAAGCTTTGGAACTCGACCCCAAATACGTCGAACAAATCGTTTTAACCCGACTGCAAGAATGGCAGTTCGCAGAAGTCGAAAGCGAAAAAACCCTTATTGAAGATTTAGTTAGCAAGCGCAAGCAGAGTCTCGACTTGCACCAAATTTTACCGCCTGAAATTGCCTGCATCCTGGCACAAATCGCTGCTGCAATGCCCACCAGCGCCGAACACCTGATGACAGTAGGTTGGTCAACCTTCGGCTGCGCGATCGGCACGGCCGCTGAAATTGTTGCTTGGCCTGGATTCAGACAAAAGTCCTGCGTGCTGTGGACAATCAGCACCGCCCGGTCGGGGAAGCTTAAAAGTCAAACTCAAGAAGTTATGGTCAACCCCATCCGGCTCTTGCAGCAGGACGCCAACAGCGAATACTGCATTGCCCTCAAAAGCTACAAAGAAGCACAAAAAGCCTCCCAGCAAAATCGAGACCCCATCGGGCCGCCAGAAGAACTCCCGCCCCCACCCGTTCCCCGCGAGTATTGGGTCGAACACATCACCGTAGAAGCTCTAATCCGCACCATCAACGAAAATCCGCGCGGCTTCCTCGTCCACCGCGACGAAATCGACGGCTTCTTCAAAGCCCTCAACAAATATCGGGCTGGCAAGGGGGACGACGAAGCCTTTTACCTCACCCTCAACAACGGCGGCGGTCCCAAAGTCATCCTCATTGACCGCGATCGCCGAGTCGAGGTGGAGAGGTCGTGCGTCCCCATCACCGGCACCATCCAGCGCAAGACGCTTGACGAAGAGATGACGCCCCGCAAAATTTCCAGTGGCTGGATGGCCCGGTGGGTAATCTGCTTGGCCCAGATGCCCAAACGGCGGCGGACGCGACTGCCCTACCCCGACATTGACGCCTTTCTCAAAGACATCTACCACAAACTTTCCGTCCTCAAAATGCACTATCGTCCCGTTCAAAATGAGGAGACAGGCGAAGTGCTCAAAGATGAAACGAACCGCACTGTTTACCAGGGTTTTCCGATCACTTACCACCTCAGCGACTCGGCTGCCGACTACTACGAACAGCACTTTTTCAACCCGATGGTCGAGCGCGAAGAAGCTGAACTGAATGAAGGCTTCCAGCTAGCCATGTCCAAGTGGAGTGGGTACTGCCTGCGGATTGCCCTCATCCTGCATTGCTTGCACGAAATCTGCAAGTTGAAAAACCTGGACGGCACCCTCAAAACTTACTTGCAGTTGAAAGAAGAGTGGAAGCTCTCAGGCAGGGAACATTCCGAGAAGCCTTTTGAGATTGAAATCCCTACCTTGATTGGGGCCGACATCATTCAAAAGGCGATCGCCACCAGCTACTTCTACATCAACCAGGCTGAAGTGCTTTACAAAGGGCAGCAGCAAGATGAGGACGATACAGTCCCGGTCATCCAGAAACTGATTCAGAAATCAGAAGAGTTGTGGGACACGGTTGCTGAAGGTTGGATCAGCACCCGTGAAGCATACCGCAACTGTCGCGAACTCGTTGCAGGATCTAAACTGCGCCAGATGTCGAACACGGACTTTACGGCTGCGGTCTTCAACCAAATGGTTTCGATGAACCTCGGTGAAACGAAAAAGGTCGGCAAGTCTTTCAAGTGGCGGATTCTAAGATAATTGTTGCTCGGCCACGTTTTGGCGGTTATATCATTTCCGAAAAACCCTGCTACAAACACGAGCGTTGGGTTGATTCGCAAGTCAAAGCCAACAAAAAAGTTGCTACTGTTGCAGAATTTTTCGGAATGGTATTAGTTGCAAGCCCGCAGAGCGATCGCGCGAACCGAGTTGCAAGTGCAGTCCAGGGTATTTGTGGCAACTTGCAAAAAATGCCGTCCTCCGACAGCAGCGATTCTTCCAAAGTCTTCCAGAGTAAGCGATTACGTTATCAATAATGACAGTTGTGACGATTCTCAACCGTCATTGACGATCGCGCTTCCCGCCTGGAGCGCTCTACACGGTGGGGCTGCTCGTACCGGAGTCAGAATCGTCAAAACCAGGTAGGGCATTCCTCAAACCGCATGATAGAAATCTGACCTTAGCGGGTATTTGCACTTCAATCGTCAAAACCAGGTAGCGCATCCCTCTTGCCTTATAGGTCGTGAACTCGATCGCGAGAATCGTCAACCAGACTTACGCAAAACCTCTATATGTAAGGTGCGAAGTGATAGCGTAACGCATCAAACCACCACATTTTTTGTCGCGGAGTGAGTCGTGGTCAAAAATTTTGTAAAAAATCACCAATGATTCTTAAAAGCTAAAACCTTTACAGAGAGAACAGTTCACTATAATCGTCTTGCACGTTGGGCGAAATTTGTAACTGTTGGCAGCCAGGGCTAAAGCTGAGCATTGAAACCTTCGTCTGTTGCCTCCAGAAAGAAGCTGTGTTGAGAGAAGAGCGGAAGACAATAAAGCCCAGTCGGTTGTGGGCGATCGCAATTGTCACCGGATACCTAATTACCGCTAGTTTAAAAATTGCGTTGACGATTTGACGATAGTTTGAAACTCTTACACATCAAGCAGTTCCCTCGTCAATAACAGCTTCGACGATTGAAAATCGTCATTGACGATTCCTCAGCACATCCCAAGAGATTTACGATCGCCCGCAGGTGAGCATACTGGTAACAGCGGCAACCTACAAACTGCTAGTTCGGCAAGCTGGACTCGTCAAGCAATCGTCAGAATCATAGAAAACTCCAAGTACACCAAATTTTGTGTTGACGATTTGACGATTCCCTATAACTGTTACCCCGTAAGCACTTCAGTCGTCAATAACAGCTTTGACGATTCTGAATCGTCATTGACGATTCACTGCTGACGTTACTCACGGTAATTACATCAAGCGCCATATAGCACCATATATGGTGTGGTGTCCTATTTTTGTGTTGACGATTTGACGATTCCCTATAACTGTTACCCCGTAAGCACTTCAATCGTCAGTAATAGCTTTGACGATTCTGAATCGTCATTGACGATTCATTGTTGACCTTACTCGCGGGACTTACAAAAAACGGTATATATAGTGTTTTAGTAAATTAAAGTCTACATTAAATAACTATATATAGAGTAACTGCGTAAGTCCTGCTCATTCGCTTACATCGAGTTCATGTGATAGTGGCAGTTCGCTTGTCCACCAGAGGTTGTCAAGCAATCGTCAGAATCGTCAAAAACTCGCAGTACATTCCCACAGCCCTTGCAGAGAAAGCGTTTATCGAGAATCGTCAAAAATAATGTCAATAATCGTCAATAAAAGCTAGAAGCTGAAAGCTTTATAAATAGAAGAGTTTAGGAGAATCGTCAAATCGTCAAAGAAAATTTCTTTTTTAGTCGCGCTCTGGTTCACGGCTTGACACTGAATCCCAACCCCTTTGTAGAAGCTGTGTTAGGAGAAAAGCGGAAAATGCTGGGGTGCAAGTTGGTTGTGGACGATCGCGACGGACTATCCGGCATCTAATTTACTGCTAATTTAAAAATTGCATTGACGATTTGACGATAGTTTGAAACTCTTACACAGCAAGCAGTTCCCCCGTCAATAGCAGCTTTGACGATTTTCAATCGTCATTGACGATTCCCCAGCAACATCCCAATAAATTCACGATCGCCCGCAGACGCGCGGAGTGGCGGTGACAACAAGGACAATCCGCTTCCCTGCCAGCTTGATAGGGCGATGGGCGTCAAGCAATCGTCAAAATCGTCAAAAACTTGCAGTACATCCCCAAAATCCATGCCAAAAAAGCGTTTGGGGAGAATCGTCAAAAACAATGTCAATAATCGTCAATAAAAGTTAGAAGCTGAAAGCTTTATAAATAGAAGAGTTTAGGAGAATCGTCAAATCGTCAAAGAAAATTTGTAATTGACGACTCTCCTCTTCTTTGACAGAGCAAGCAATTCCACCGTCAATTTGCACCCCTAATGAGGGTAATCTGGTCTGGAAAAGCAAATTATCAGGCCGGGTATGGACTTAGAACACGTTACTAATTCCTTTGGAGAGATAGCTTCGACGCGCGACCTAGTGGCAGAGCTGTTAGCTGCCAAGCGCTCTGTCAACACTAGGCGTGCTTATGAGAAAGATTTGTACGATTTTTTTACGACAATGGCGAAGCAGGAACCGCACCCGGCCTTGGTGCGCGAGTTCCTGCGGCTGAACCGCTTCGCCGCTGTCGCGCTGGTTCTCAAGTATAAAGCCAAACTAATCGACAAGGGACTAAAGGAAGCGACGATTAATCGGCGACTGGCGGCTATCAAAAGTTTGGTGAATTTTGCTCGGAAGGTGGGCGAGTGCGAGTGGAGTTTGGTAGATGTTGAAGGAGAGAAGGTGGTTCCTTACCGGGATACTACAGGGTTTGGCCGAGTTGCTTCTGAGAATGTGGCGGCGATGCAGTCGGTGTTGGAAATTCCTGACCGGAGTACACCCCAGGGAAAGCGCGACTATGCAGTTCTTCGGCTGCTGTGGGACAATGCGTTGCGCCGGGGGGAGATCGGCGGAGCCAATATAGGCGACTTTGACCCGCTGGCCCGAACTCTGAATATTTACGGCAAAGGTAGGGGAACTCAAGCGCAGCTAATTGACTTGCACGGCGCGACGGCAGATGCGATTTCTGATTGGCTGAGCGTGCGGGGAGCTGCAATGCCCCTCGATCCTTTATTTATCGCTTTGACAAAGCGTGAATACGGATTGAGGTTGAGCGGGTACGCTATTTACAAGCTTGTTTTCTCAACTTGCTCCGCTGCGGGAATTCCTAAAAGAATCAG
This sequence comes from Cyanobacteriota bacterium, assembly GCA_043767465.1. Classification (GTDB taxonomy): domain Bacteria; phylum Cyanobacteriota; class Cyanobacteriia; order Cyanobacteriales; family Microcoleaceae; genus Microcoleus. The sequence goes on along the minus strand of JAYUGZ010000156.1, from coordinate 88,887 downwards.
CCCGCACAGAATACGCCACGCTGCAATTACGACGCTGTTAGATACAAGCAACGGTAATACGCGAATGGCGCAGAAGTTGAGCCGCCATACCAGCTCGAACGTCCTTAATTGTTACGATGACAATCGGCAGAGCTTGCAGCGAGAAGCGTCGGGGCTGCTGGCTGATTTGGTGCATTGAGTTTAGATTTGTATGTTCGGATTGTTAAATAGGGAACTGTTTCTATTTCAGGCAATCCCATCAAGAAAAAGGACGGGGTTTCTATCCAAGTTTTTGATGAAAGGCGATCGCCCCAAAATCGATCGAGCCTCCACGTGTTGAATGCTGCCGGCGTTTTGTGCTCAACCCACTGCGAACTCAGTAAATTTTAGGCAATCCCCATCCCGATCGACCCAGTTTTGGCACGCTCGCCACTGGCGAGCGTTGCCGAAGCTTTATTGCAACTGCACTCTGGCCGAACCGACTCCGGCTGTATTGTTCTCGGGCAATTTCCAGTATGAAATTGCGGGGGAATTAGAAGGGGAAAAGCTGCATCATTTGTACGAGCTTCTGGAAAACTGGCAGCCCGATTTAGAGGCTTACCGGGAAATTGTCATCAAGCGGTTTTTGGGACAAGAAACCGAAGAGTTGCCGGCTGCCGCGTAAAGAACGAGAGGAAATAAGTTTATATTGTCTGAGGCTGTTTGAGAAGCTTAATATCAGGAATAGCCAATCGGGCCTAACATTTATGATGCTTTAGCTGTCAGGTTAATTTTTTCCTTTCGCCACTTCCGGGCGCTTTGTTTGACAGCTTCTATTTCCTCAAAATCTACTCGAATCGCGGCGATTTCAAATTCTATGCCTAAAACCGTACTAACTTCGAGGATTTCTACAAAACTGGCGCATTGATAATCTGTATCTTCATACTGCCTAACTCGCTGTTCTTCAATTCCTAGTATTTGAGCCAGTTCTGGTTGGCTGATTTGGGCTGCTATTCTCGCTTTAATTAAAGCATCTGGCAGCTTATTTATGCTGTCAATTTTAATGAAAATCGGCTGATTTCTCTCGCACTTAATTAGTGTTTCGTATTCAGCAATCTCTGCTTGTAAAGCCGTCAAATGAGATTGTTTGACATCGCGAGAAAGTTGCCAACCATCAGGGTCTTTTTTCTTCAGTTCTTCATCTCGTTCTAACGCCTTAAGAGAATCTTCAAATCTGCGGGCGCATTCTTGGCTGGATTCATACTCTTTTTCGTTTTTAATCATGGTTCCCACCTTAATATATCTATGGCTATAATCCCTTTAGGGTTTAACTCTCTGTCGCGCAGAAAGAATTCTAAAGAAGTTAATCCGCTATCTCCTACAGGTTGGTCCGAACGAAAGATTTCACCTTTATATTTGGATTTCTGCGCGCTGCGGTCTAAATTATTTAGCAATCTCGGGGCATTTTTTCGCAGATAATCGTAATCCACATCTTCCGGTTCCCAACACGCATCAAAATCACCTGGTTTTGGCTTGCTACTAACAAAACTACCGTTAATATAAATAGTTCTACAGCCTGCTGCTTTTAATTGGGCGAGTGCCAACTCCAAACCATCTATCATTCGCTGCCTCGTAGAATTAGTACCAAATCTATTTTTAAACTCCTCCCATTCGCACCAATGCACTCCCGGTGGCAAGTTGCCGTTCTCATCAAATTTAGGAATCATGCCCTCACACCTTTACACCTTAACACAATTTTACTGTCAGTTTTTAATGACTGTTGGTTTGCTCAGCATACCTGAATGTTTGGGAAAAAGCGATCGCGATTTGTCATAATTAATAAGTTGTAACAGGAACGCTCGATCGGACAAAAGTCGCTACGCTAGCACAGCCTGCAACAGTTTTCAAACGCATGAGGTACGATCGGTAAAGTACCAAGTGTATTTTGAGCGCTCGCGCGACGAAAACAACGAACCATTGTGCGAGATCGCACAAATTCAATTGCTTGTAGAAAAAGTCGCGATCGCAATTTGCATTCTCATCTAGCTGTTGTTTGATTCAAGCGCGTGAAGCGCAGCTATCCCGAGCGTAACTCGCCAACTTTTACCAATACTTATCCTACCTCAACTTGAGAAGCATTTCGCTCTAAATACTCCCGATACTCGGCTTCATTACCCCCAAAAGAATCGACAGTAACTTGACCTTTAGCCAACGGTTCTAAAACCGATTCGATCGGCACCCACTTGCAATAACAAATTACAATAATATCGAAATACGCGATCGAAGAACAGTTTTTTTACGGATAATCTCTGCAATATCATCCATAATCTCTGCAAGCTCCGTCTCATCCATTCCCAAAAAAACCGGAACTCGATCGCCAAGAAACAAACTGAACAAATATCGCTGCGGCTCCAGAGGAAGCGAACTAATCATTGCCTCAAGACTGTCGCTATAAACCCGCTGCTTCCCTTTTCTAAACTGCGAAATCATTTGCTGGCTTACGCCTGACTGCTCCGACAACCATTTAGCAGTGATCCCGTAGTATTCAAGGGTTTTGTCGAGAGCTTCATAAAACTTCATTTTTATTCAGCCATAACTGAAACTATATCATATAATTAAGTAATTACTTAATTATTGTTGCCTACTCAGACAAGCTCAATATAGCACAAACATTATGTCTGAAGAAAAAAGCTGGCGATCGACCGGAGCGGGGAAAAACCTGAAGACTTGCAGCTCTTGATGCAGGAGTTTAATAAATGAAAGCAATTAATAAAGCTAAAACCAGATCGAAAGCCAAGTTTCAACCACAGCCTCCGGCAGAACAACCGGTTGATTGCCCTCAACATGAAAGCGACGCTCAACAAGCGATCGACTGTGCGGCACCTTTGACAACTGACTCAATTGCTGAGTTGCTGCCGTCAGTCCCAGCAGGGTTTAATATCTCGCAAGCCTTACCGGAGTTCGATCTAGAAAGCTTTGACAAACAAGAATTGCTAAGCCGAATTGCGTCGGAGCACAGACTAATAGAGCGCATCGAGCGAAAGGAACTAGAGCTAGCTTTTGCAAAGTTGAACTGCGATCGCAATGCGGGTTTGCTGCTGCAAGAATTTAAGCGACGGTGCAATTATGGAGAATTCCTGAGCTGCTTGGAGTCGGCGGGAATTCGCCCGCGAACCGCACAGGACTACATGGCGATTTCAAAATATTGGAACCTTATCGAAGCAAAAGCGCGGAGCTCCGCGTTTTTGAAAGATTGCGAAACACTCAGCATCAATTGGGCGCTCGCTGCTGTTCGAGATGAAAAAAAATCTTTAAAGAAACCTTTGAAGTCGGCAGCAGCAGCCAGCAACCCAGACAGCGGTCGAACGTCGAGCGCGCCAGAGCAACCTATTTTGGATTTAGCGATCGGATCGCCGCCCGTTGAAACAGTACAACTGGCCCAAGGGGATTTAGTTCAAATTGGCAACAGCAACGCCCTCTATGGCGGAAATACGGGCACTGTCAGAGGTTTTGCCAACGGTGGGCGATCTGTTATAGTTCGCCTTGACGGAGGTTCGGTTCCCTCTGAAATATTTAATCTCTCTGACGCGGGTTCCGCTCCCGAGCCATAAAGTTGTTGCACCTACTGCACCTGCTACAATCGCTAGCGTCACGCAAGAGCAAAATGCAATGGCAGCAAGTATCGGACTAAGCAACGGTAAAACAGTATTGCCCGACTTTGGCAACAGCGATCGAATTCGGATGGAACGATCTGACCCATTCACTGTAGACGATCGACCTTTTGCAACCGCGATCGAAATTGAAGGAAACGGCGAAGCCGCACGCTGGTACGAAGAAACAGCAATCGGCGTTATCAGCAGTTCCGAAGGTTTCGACACCAATCAAGCTGCACGAATGGTCTGCGAACTTTTAAAAGTTGACTTTAATCGAAGAACAAAGGCTACTTTAGAGCTTTTTTCTTATTCACAATTAAAACAACTACTGCAATTGTGCGAGGCAGAATTAGACAACTGCAAACAAAGAGCGAGCGCTCTCGCCGATCGCTAATGACTATCTCTCGACTTTTTGGGCTTTAAGTTCTGAATTGTTAATATTTTTTAGAGAATATTGACCGCCAAATAAAACCACGGTTGCGGCGTGGTTTGCTTGCGGTTGCGCGCGGGCGCTCGCAGATTAAAGCTGCCGCGATCGACCGCGGCAGCCCCAAAAAAATTTCGACCCTCAGTCGGCTAATTTACTGCCTGCAATAGACGAGCGCTCCAAATCGCTCTCTCGATCTCAACAAAATTGAATAGTGCTGGTCTTGGCTAAAAAGTCGCACCCGCAAACAACTCGATCGATTTAATTGTTTGCATTCTGGCGATTAAGGATGTCTTGCGTCTTGCGTCCGCCGCCGACGAAAGCGGTTGCTATAATTTGGTGAATTTAGGTGGCTTTACTTTAAAATCCGCCTCAATTTTCCAATCCCTCACCCACCAAAGCTTCCAGTTCAGCTAACAGCTTCTCTAGTTTCTTCTGCTTTTTGGGGTCATCCCAAACCTTAGACTTTTTCACTCTGCCATAAGCTGCATCTACGCGGCTTTTAAGCGAGCGATCCGGTGCAGTCGCCGGACCTGTATTTTGGGCTTTTAAATCGGCAATGCGCTGTTTGATTTGGGTCAGAGAGAGGTCGAGAGCGATCGCCTCCTCTAGTAATTGGGAGCGCTCCGAGCTATCCTTAACTCGGGCAATCGCTCTGGCTTTGGTATATTCAATCCGTCCTTTCCGCAGCGCTCCAATCACATCATCTGGCAGGTTCAGCAAGGGGAGGCGATTGGTTCGGAAACTCTCTGGAGTGTACTTCCCGACGAGTGCAAATATATCGATTACTATTTGCCAGTCCGAGCTGTGGATAACGTTATCCACAGCCGTGCGTTCCGGGTGCGCGGCCGCTCCGAGCAAAGCAATAACTGACGAGGAGGTAGAGTTTAATTTCATTGCCAGCAATTGCAGAATCCCCTCGGTTTCCTCAATCGCATTCAAATCTTCCCGCTGCAAGTTCTCCAGCAGTGCAATTTGCAGAGCCTCTGTGTCTGTCAGTTCCCGAATCACAACAGGAATCTCAGTCAAGCCTAACGACGAGGCGGCTCGATAGCGCCGTTCTCCCGCTACCAATTCGTACTTGTTGCCATCTATGGGGCGTACCAGGAGCGGTTGCAGAATTCCTAGCTGCTTGACTGACTCCACCAGTTCTTGCATAGCTGTCGGATCGAAATAGCGGCGCGGCTGCTGCTGGGGCAAGACAATTTTGTGTATTGAGACAAATTCGGATGCGGCATCTGCACTGTCGCTGGTTCCTAATAGAGCCTCAACTCCTTTGATTTGATAAGGCTGACTGTCGCGCTTTTGATTCATGCCAGAGCTAAGAGTCCTTGTGCAATAGTATCGAGTACGGCGACGGCTGGATGTTTTGGATTGTACACGGCCAGAGGTACGTGTTGCTGTGACGCATCGGCAAAAGCCACAGTCCGAGGCACAGGGGGGTAAATCGCACCAATCTTCTCCAGAGAAGTAGTAATTGACTGCAAACTTTGAAAGGCCTGTACAGTACGGGTATCGTACAGCGTCGGAATCACTCCTGCAATCTGCAATTTCCGATTAGCGCGTTTCCTGACGCGACCAATGGTTTGCAACAGCAATTCGGTTCCTTTGAGAGCTTTATATTCAGTCTGAATTGGAATTAAGACGTGAGTGGAGGCAACTAGACTGATATAGGATAGGATGCCTAGCGAAGGAGGGCAGTCTATCAATATGAAGTCATAGTGCGAGCTAAGGGGGTCAATGACTTCTTTTAGCCGACTATCTCTCATGTCAGCCATTACCAGTTCCAGCTCTGCTCCGCTCAAATTAATATTAGAAGGGAGCAAGTCCATGTTGTGAAGGTTTTTGCGGAGCGCCGCGTCTGAACCGTTCATAATGGACTCGTAGACAGTCTCCTGTAACTCTGATGGCTCCAAGCCCATGAAGGTGGTAAGTGAGGCTTGGGGGTCCATATCTACTAACAAGACTTTTTGCTTCCGCCTCGCCAAATGGTAGCCTAAATTCATTGTCAAACTGGTTTTGGAGACACCGCCTGACTGGTTGAACAGCGCAATAATTTTGCTCATCTATTTTTAAGCACGCTCTGAAACGTGTTGATTAAATAATATTAGTGGACTGCGGCTTATTGTAAACTAATCCTTGAAAGAACTTTGAGAACCGCCTTTTATAACTGCGATCGCAGTTATCATTGAACAGAGATGTTGAGGGGAGCATCCAGATGCAAGCAAGTTGTCTCAAAAGACAACGGCAGTATAGGGCTTTCGAGGGATATCAGCGGTGTTTTTGCAACATCGGGATCATCCCGATGTTGAGCGTAGCCCATACCCATAACTTGGATTTGGGTGGGGTTCGTTCAAAGGTAGTGTTGACTCAAATCGCTGATAATATCTAAGCTCATATTGTCAACTAATTTAGTCAGAGCCGCAGCAAGAGGCTTCTGCGACAGGGGAATTCGCTCAATCAACAGCCTTACCGCTTGCTCGTCTCCACAAGCTGCTGCTTTATAAAGCTTCTCAATCGACTCCCTCGGCAACACAGACAGCGACTCAGGAGTCAGTTGCATAACAGGCTCATCCTGTTCGGACTTCCTCGGCGACTCCTCTTCATAGATATAGCGAACTCCCAAATGAAGCGCCATCTTCTCAAAAATTACTGCCTCTCGGAACGGTTTGGCAACAAAGTCATCGAAGCCTTTCGACATGGCGAGTTCCTGGGTTTTAACAAAAGCATTAGCGCTCAAAGCAATAATCTTAGTGTTAGAACCGTTAGGCAGAGCTCGAATTTTTTGAACAGCTTGAAAACCGTCTAGAACAGGCATCCTCAAATCCATCCAAATTAAATCCGGCTTGTACTTTCGCCACAATTTAACAGCTTCAATTCCGTTATTTGCAAACCACACAAGAAAGCCAGCCGACTTCAATATCTGAGTTAGCAGCAACCGATTTGCCGACTCATCGTCCGCTACCAAAATGCGATATATTTGTTGGTTGGGTGCCAACCCCTTCACTCGTTTTTGCGGCTGTCTGTCATAAACTTCGCTCTCAGTAGCATGACTGACTTTAACGTAAAAACTAAAAACCGTTCCTTTCCCCACAGAACTTTTGACCTTAATTTCACCACCCATCAGCTTCACAAAAGAGTTACTGATTGGCAATCCCAAACCCGTTCCCGTTTGCGATTTCCGGCCAGCTTCAGTTTGCACGAACGGCTTGAACAAACGGCTAACCTCGTCAGGGGCAATGCCTGGGCCTGTATCCTTCACCGAGAACTGGAGAAAGAATTTGGGTAACGGTTTTTTAGCCATAGACTGAAGGCATTTTACAGTCAGCTTCACCCTACCCGTCTCAGCAAATTTAACAGCATTACCCAACAGATTAATCAAAACTTGGCGCAGCTTGCTTTCATCAGTTCGGACGTATTGCGGTACATCTGAACTGCGTTCAAAAACAAGTTGCAACCCCGACGATTGAGTTTTGAGTTGGAACATCCCTTCTATGTCCGAGAGCAAACTGTACAGGTCAAAAGCATTTGATTCGAGGGTAATTTGACCAGCTTCAATCTTAGACAGCGACAAAACATCATTGATTAATTTCAACAAATGCTCGCCACTGCGATTGATAATATCTAAACTCGACTGCTGTTCCGGTGCAGTTTTTTTAGAGTTTACAAGGAGGTGGGCAAAGCCGATAATCGCATTCAGAGGCGTTCTCAGTTCGTGGCTCATATTAGCTAGAAAGGTACTTTTAGCGCGATTGGCACTTTCGGCTGCAATTTTAGCTTGTTTTAGTTCCTTTGTTTTCAGTGCAACTTGCCGCTTTAAATCGCCGGAATATTCTTCTAGCCGCTGGCGAGATGCTTTTAACTGGGAATTCATGCGCTTGAAAGCACAAGCTAGGGCTTCGAGTTCGGCAACGCCGCTACCTGAAACTGTTGAGTCGAAGTCGCCGCCAGCTATCGCCTCTGTTGCCGAAATTAACCGCAGCAGCCGCTGTTCTATTCTTAGGGAAATGGACAGCAAAAGGCAGATAGAAAGAACCAAAGCCAGCAGCACGAGCAAAATAGTGTTGCGAGTATTGGCCTGAACTTTTTCCGTGAAGTCGGTTTCGGGTACAACTGCCACAATTAGCCAATTTAAGCCTTTCGAGTTTTCAAAAGGTCTGACTTGCAGCAAGTATAATGAGTTGCTGGCAGTAAAGTTAAGATTTTGGCTGCTGTTAATAGCAGCGAGGCTGCCATAATGTTTAAGCAAATACTCTGTTGAAAGCTGGATTACTTTTTGTTGCAGAGCTTGGGTGCGAACTCGCGGATGGGAGTCAACAGAAATAGACGGTTTTGGTTCAGTTACCTCGTTCCGAGCAATTAAATGCCCCGAACGGTCTAAGATAAAGGCTTGACAGTTAGGGCTGATGTGGAAATCGTGCAAGTTGAATATTGAGGTTGGGGTGGGAAAAGCAGAATTTGTTTTTTGTTGACGGAATATTGTTTTTGGAGAGTCTGACTCATTTCTTTTCCCATTTGGTTTGATTGTGACTCCGGCTGTTTGACTTGGGGGAAGTTGGTTCACCGAACCTGTTTGCATTTTCTTATAATTCCCTTCTCCTTTCCCAACCCCAACCCGTTCTTTTAAGTAGTTGTCAAGGCGGTCAGAGATGCGGCTCGTTGCTTCTGCTAATAGCTGTGCAACTAAGTCATTCATTGTCTGCCGCCCTGTTTGAAAAGAAAGCCATCCCGTTAGAGCTAGTAAGGTTGAAATTAGGAGAGCGTTGGGGACTGTAAGCACAACGCGCAGCGGGAGGGCAGACTTTTTTTGAACTGAGCTTTTTGGGCGGAACATTGGTTAAAAAAAGGGAGTGGGAATGAGGAAAAAAACGTTCTTCCGAGAAAGTATTACTGCCGAACCGTTCAAAAAATACCTATTTAAGATGTCTTTTCAAAACTGATAACTCAGCTTTGCGTTGAGTAGGAAGTAAAAGAGTTATCCCCTCCTCACTCACCATCCCCGCTCACTCTCATTATGCTGTTTGACTAATTGCTATTATTAATAGCGCAGCTTCAAAGCAATCAGAATCAGTCAAAAGCCATAAGTTCTCAGAGCGAGCGGTTAGTGACACAGGCTCCAGCCTGACTCAGCGCGGGCAGTATTGAGGAGAGGATTCGCATCTCAACTTTTCGATAATCGGATGGGTAATAGGAAGTTAGGAGACAGTCAGTCAAATTCTCTCCCACTCCCCATTCCCCATTCCCCATTCCCGTTACCTATTCCCGTTACCTATTCCCGCAGCTCCGGCTCCAATCAAAAAGCAGAGCGACTTTTAAGAAGCCGAGTAGTTCGGGCTGTTGGCGGTTGTCGCTGTTGAAATCTTGATCCAGGGTAGTTCAGTTCTTCTTGTGCAATGAGGCTCAGCTCAACAATCACAGACAAGTCTACTCCAGCTCGCGCAGCAGCATCGGCCGCCGATAGATTCTGATTTCTTACCAGAGCTAAAAATTGTCGCACGCTGTAGACTACTGGGTCGTTGGCTGCTGTGTAGCCTTTTTGAATGGCAATCAGCAATCCTTTTTCAACATCTGATGCTGCGGGGGCGCGACCTCTATCAACGTTCACAGTCGGCTCCATTCTTGGGTTTAGGGGAGCGATGCGAATTCCTAGGTGTTCTGGTTCTTTGTTGGTAGGAACGATGTTGAAGTTGTAAAGTCGCTGTTTGCCTTTGGAATCTACAGTTTTGATTGAGAGATTGGTGATGGTAGCTGTGGTAGCTCCCGGAAAATTGAGCGCTTGAATGGGACGCAAGAAAACAGTTTTGGCTTTGCCGCTTGCCAACTGTGCATCGGTGCTGAAAACTATTTTTGAGGGGTCGGCAATTAAAACGTAGGCGACAGCTTCATCGGTTGAGCTGAAGTCGATCGCACTTGCGCGACCGGGATAGACTAAAATATCGATCGCACTATTGACAGCAATATCTCGACCCACAGTTTGATAGCCTGTTACTCTTGATTGAGCAAAAGCACAGTCGGGGTAGCTTGCAGCGGCGAACACTGCTGTGAATAAAAGCCCTCCGAGGGAAAGCATTATTGGAGATTGGATGCGATTCGTCATGGCAGTTATCGGTTGATGTTGAGAAAATTGTTGACAGTAGAAACGGGGATTTTCTTTACTAATCGCCGCAGTCGCGTTGGGGCGACTTAACCGTTTACCAACGCCTCGGTCAACGGTAAATGTTGAGAAAGCTGTTAACAGTAATAGAAACGGGAGTTCCCTTGTTAACCACAGCTACATTAGGGCGGTTTAACAGTTCTTGGGTTGCTCTATTTGAGCGGCTTTCCATCCGTTTTGCTAGGGGGCTGAAGAAGCCGTCGAGGACGGCTGACCAAATTTGGGGGTCTCGACTTTCAACGGTGGTTGTACTGCCCCCAAACCTACCGCTAATACTGCTAGAGCTCCTGACTTTAGGCTCTGCGAACACTTGACCGACTCGTCCAACTCCCGACAGCACTGCGGTGAGGATATCCTGTCCGGCAATATCTGAACCAGGGTCGAAGTAGCCTGAAGCAATCAACGGCCCTCCGCCCTCTCCTGCAATCAAAATTGCGCCTTCTGGAATGGGCTGCTGTTTAATCTGACCGGAACTATCAGAGTAGACGAGCGCCACAGCACTAGCTTGTACCATGCGATTGGTTTTGCTGACGGTGCTGGCTTTGGCAATGACAACCGTGCCCGGAGGAAAAGCAATAGAGCCGTCAGTTGCCGTTACGTCGGCTGTGAGGGTGACGGCAAATTTGTCGTAAAGCTGTTTGCCTGAGCCTTCATCCCACAACAGGGGAACCGAAACTACGCCGTTGGCTGTGGTTCCAAGGGGAACCTGAGCTGTTTGGGAGGTTGAGGGAGTTTGGGGCGTGCGGTTGAGAATGCCTTTTGCCCCTGGGGAGTTTACTTGTTCCAGAGTTGGGGAATTTGTTAAGGCAGAAGCCTCTGGAGCAGTTTCTGGGGAAAGGGTTTGAAATTCTGTATCAGGCAAGGACGTTCGGCGAGCACTCAGTCGAGCCTCCGTCTCGATTGGGCTATCGGTAGAATCGGAACTTGTTTGGGGTGAAAGGGCAGCCGGAGTTAATTGGTTAGTGGGGTTTTGGGAGTTGTCGGTCGTTTCGAGGCTGTCCTCTCCATAAGGAAACTCCGGGTGTAGCCTTTCCCCGCTGGCGTTATTTGGGTGGCTATATAGTTTTTCTGGGATTTGCTCGAAAGAAACGTATGAGGGTTGCGACTTTTGGTTGCCGATATTGACTGTTAGGAATTCACTTGTTGGAGTTGGGTTCGTACTAGCGGCGGCGGTAGCACTTGTTGTCGCTGGAGTGCTTGGTGTTGCACTCACGGCATTCGCTATTCGGTTAGGGTCAAAATTCCCCCTGGTTTGTCCGAGTTGGGCGAGTTGGTTCCACCGCTCAAACGGGTCGATTTTTTCTTCTGTTGGAGTTGGAATTAAAGGTGGGGGTAGTAACGGTTTGGGTATGGGGGCTGGTGCGGGTGTTCTTGAGGGTACTCTTTGAGGTATGGGTGCCGGTACTGTTACCGTCCGCACTACTGTTCGGGGTGCGGGTAGGGGTTCGCGTAGAGGAGTAGGTAGCGGTGCAGCGCTCCGGGTAGCGACTAGACGCGGAGTTCGAGGAGTTCGCGGGGTTCTTGACGGTTTGGGCGACGGTTCTGTTTTGGGTTTTGCGGTTTTTTGCGGTTTTTCGGCTAACAGTTTTTGTTGGTCTTGGTAAGCTAATTTAGCCAGCAACTCCGGTTTTTCATCTTTAATGGTGCCAGAAGAGCTTTCTTTTGGTGTTGATTGTGCGATAGGTTCGCGAGGTGATTTAGGCTTGATAAATTGCCAAATCAGCAGTCCTAGCAATAGTATTCCACCAGTCAATAGCAGTATTGTCACTGCTCTAGGAACGCCTCTTTCGGAAACAGGCGGGGGCAGTGGTCTTTCCTCATCTTGAGCGAGTTGATATTGAGTTTCAAGTGTTAGGGGTGCATTGGGGTCGAAATTAGCAATGAAGTTTTCATCAATATCATCGTCAGAAGGGGAAGGGTTTGGAGAAGGGGAAATAGGGGAATTGATGTTATCGTCATCATTATTAGGGGTATATTCACTTGATGCAGTTGTATGATTCATATTGGCTGTAGTGGTACTATTATCAGGAGTGGCATTAATGGGATTTTCGGTTAATCCATTTCTTTTGTTAGTCATGGCTTTAGAGTTGAATGTGTTGTGTTTAACTGTACATAAAAAAGCAAAGAGAGAAGACTTCAAGCAAAGGGATGAAACATACTAAATGTTTAAATTATTTAGTTGTTACGGTAGGTTTTTAAATTTACCCACTTGCCGGTTCGTCCTCTTTCCATGTCTCTTTCCTCTTCTATGGTTTGAATTCGACAATTCGGGAAATTTCTAATCCGGCTGCTCTCAAAGAGTGAATAGTCTTCTCTAATTCATTAGCGTTTTCTTTGAGAGGGGATTTGGGAATTTCTACGGCTTTGACGGTGAAAGTTCGATTAAACTGTTCTCGGCTTTCTCCAATGCCTTGCTCTAGCACTACGCGAGTAGCAATTACATCTATTTCCCAAACACCTCTTTTTATTTCTCTGGGTTCTGAGATGTGAGAGATATAGACTCCAGAGCGGGTTTTTCCTGAATAGATGGTGTTGGGAACGAGTTTGGCAAGTTCGACCAGGGAAGCTTTACCAAACTCTGATTCCATCATCAAGGAACCCATCCAAGCAGTTGTAGGAACTTTGGCACTGCCTTTAACTTTAATGCCGGGGTCGGGGTCATTTGTGCCGGGAATTTTGCCTGACCAAGCCCAGGTTAAATTTACCCAACTGGATACGAAAGTTTGGATGATTTTCGGCTCTCTGTACAGTTCATCTTGTTCTGCAATTCGTGCTGCGGTTCCGTCTTTTAACTGGACAAAGGTAACTTTTCTTTGAGATAAGGCTCTCAAACTGACTGTATTCACTAAAACAGCAATTGTCAGGAGGAAAACAAAGCTTGTTAGCAGGACAAAGCACAAGGCTAAGGTGTTTTTAGATTCAGGGAGTAAGGGTTGGGATTGTGAAAATTTCATGGTTTTATTGGAGGGGGAAGGGGAAGGGAGAGGGAGAGTTGGAGAGTGGGGGAGGGTGGAGAGAGGGAGGACAAACAAGTTATTATTAGCTTTTATCGCTACTAATTAGTGCTAGTTTGGATTCAACTCAAAAAAGCGAAAATCTATGCTTCCTTCCCCTTCCCCTAGATCAGTTTTCCGGCAATAACGCCGATCGCGTTACTGGCAATATCTGTAAGTTGTTTGGTGCTATTGGCGATCGCACTGTACAAAGCAGTTCCTCCACCCTTGGCAATTAACACGGCAAGAATGGGAGAAAACACAGCTAAAAAGAATAAAAAGGCGATATCTGTAACTAGCTCTGCATCAGATTTGACAATCACTATGGCGACTAAGCCAACGACGATGTTGTAGCCCAATTGCACTCCAAATAACGACATAAATCCTATTAACCAAGCCCAGATGGGTTTTCCTTGCAGCGGCAGCAGCGACAAGCCCATTGCCAGAGGTCCGAATAAAGCTGTTAGCAACAATGCTGCTTCTAAAATATTGACAAATGCCCACTGTACTGATCTAAGAATTAAGCGAATGATGGGCAAGACAGTAGACCTAAAAACTTGTCCTGCAAAATCGCCATTTCCTATATCCTGAAGATTGGCAACATTGCCTAAGTTTTCGACAAATCGCTGCAAGCTTTTGAGAGGTCCTCCATTTTGTTGTTCGGCTGCCTGGAGGATTTGTTGAGCTGGCTGTTTTTTGCTGTTCCAACATTCCACTAAAGCTGATCCAACTTTGCCCTGACATTCGCTGTAGAGTTTCTCAATCTCTTCTTTTCCAGCACTGGTGAGGTTAACGTCACTCAGGGCAGTTCTGAAGGTCATTTCTCCGACTTGAATTTTCATAATTTCTTGAACTTGAGTGCTGCCTACAGCTTTGATGAATTTGACGCTTTCAGCTAAGACTTTACCGTTGTTGCTGAGAAATACTACAATTACGAGTGGCCAGATAAACATGGCTACTAGCTCTGACCAAGACTGTTTTTCGATGATTTCTTTGCCACTGGTGACAGCGAGGTAAGTAACAGATATTCCCGCCAGAATTAGTCCGAGTTTAACTAAAGCAATCCAGAGAGAGGATTCTTGAGTGTTGAAGGTGTTAAACCAAACTAAATTCCAGGATTCGATGGTTTTTTGAGAGACTTCTATGGCATCAGATAGAGTGTCCAGGGCTTGTCCTGCTGTGCTAGTTTGGGCGATTAGTTGTGTCAGCATCGCGGTGTCTCCTTGTTGTGATTTCAGTCTTCGCTTGCCCCCAGGGTGATGCCTCCCGGCATTTGAAACAGTCCGGCTTGAGTAGAAGAAGCGGTAGCCGCCGCAGCATCCTGCCGTCTCTGGGCGGTGTTAATTTCGTTGAGTTCTTCAGCTTGTTGAGCGTTGAGAATGTTGGCAAAACTGCGATCGATTTGAGCTTGCTGGCCCTGCATAACTAAGGCACTTTGATTTTCTGCTGATAAGGCTGCTTGCTTAGCTGCGATCGCACTTTGTTGAGATATGTTTCTCATAATGTTCTGTGTGACATCTTGACCTTCTGAATCAGCACCCAATTCCATTGAATTTTGGCTCTCGCGATTAGTTTGCTCTACGTTCTGCTGGACAATTTCTTTCAGAGTCGCTTGCTTTTGTTGAGCTTCTTTACTGAGAGTGGCTTTATTGGCTTCACTGACAGCACTTTCTCTTTCTGCGAGTTCTGCGGTATTCTCTTTGAGGCTGTAAGAATCTTGCGGTCTCTTCTCTAAAACAGCGGATAGTTTTGTCCCTTCGCTTTCGGAGGTGTTGCCGTCCATTATGCTTTTAACTGCTTCTTTTAGGTCTGGAACTTTCAGTTCTCCCAGGAATGAAGAGAGGGTTGACTCTATTTCACTGCTAAAATTTTCGACTTTATTTAACAAATTGTCCCAGATGCCTGAGATGCTGTCGGAGATGGTGGAGATGGTATCTGAAATTTCGCCTGTTATGTCGCTAATTGTGTTTTCTATACCTCCTATTTCTTTCTGGTTGTTCAAGAAGTTATTAGCTGATTGTTGGATTTGGCTTTCTATTTGTTGATTGGGAACTGTGAAGCTGGAACGGTTGAAAGTGCTGCTGTTAGAATTGTTTAAGGTGGGAAGCTGTGTTGCAGTCGGATTGCTGTCAGAGGTTTGAGCTTTTGCTTCAACAGAATTTAGTATTAAGCTCAGCCAAATTGCAGGAATACCGAGGGCAAGTTTGACAAGAAATTTCGGTGATTTCATCGGTTTTTCTCCGTCTAGCTAGCAATAAGGTCTTGAGGGGATTTGTGTCCATTGATATCAGTGACTCCATTCTTGCCAATATTAGCTAATGAACGCCCTTCTTTAACGGCTTGTACATATTCAGAGGCAAATTGTTTGAGTGCTAGCAGTTGCCCTTTTAACGTATTGGGATATTGAGCCATCACTCGTGCGCGGGCAATCAGTTCAGCTTGATTGTTAGCCACACTTGCTAATATCATTTCGCCTGGATAGTATCGGCTTTGCCAGAAACGACCTCCTTTTTCAATTAGCCAATTGGAATAAAGGTCGGCAGCTCTGGGAAGGAAAGCTTCTGTGGCATTCTGGCTAATAATTTCAGCCGGATATCCCAAATTTTTGATCCAAGAAGTGGCTCCGTTTGATGTCAATCTTCCGGTAATTCGATACACCATGTTTTGCATAATCATAGTTCCCGCACTACAATCGCAAATACTGTCGATATCTTGGGATAGCAAGAGCACTGAAATGCCATTCTTTCTACCCACTGCACAGAGTTCGCCTACTACTTCAGCAAATCCGTCTTTCTTAAACAAAATCGAAAGTTCGTCTCCGATAAATAGGCTTTTAGGGTGAGAAAGTGCGTTGCGGATGCAAGCAGCGTGGGCGTTAATGGCCATTAAATACTGGTCTTGTTCGTTGCCCAGACCGCTAAGGGCAAAAAATTTAACAGCGGGTTCGGGTGAAAATGTACTCGGTCTGCCAATTACTTTTCCTAAAGGTGACGCTAATAAGGCGTTACATTGAGTGGTAATTTGGTTGATGGCAATGCGGTCGAAGTCGGTAAAGTTTTGTAGGTTTAGTTGCTCTTTTGTGCAGAATTTCAGGAGGTTTGTGAGGGTTGGCATTTCTTGCCACGCGGTCGATTTCCAGCCTTTTTCAAATGCCGTATTGTAGCGTTCGATAATGTCTGGGTCTTCCAGAAATTTTTTCAGAGTTAGCAGCAAAATGGCATCGACTCGCTGCGCTAATTTTGGGTCGCGGACTTTGCCCATGCTGATAATAGTCAGCGCTTTTCTGATAAACTCTTTCCATTGGTCTAGTCTGCGCGATCGCTCTTCTCTGTCAAAACGCCTCAAATCGGGTATTTCGAGTAGATTTGAGCTACCAGAGGTAATGTCGTAGTACGCACCGTCGTCGCCTAACAGTTTCACTGCTGTCTCAAAGGTGCTGCCGCTTCCTGCTGAGATGTCCATACCGACTACTGGAATATTAGCGGCTAAAGCATCGACCGCAAATCGCCATCCTACAACGCTTTTACCGCAACCGGATTCACCTGTTATAACGGCGCGGCTAGTTTGGTTGTGCATGAGGTCAACGTAAACCGGTTTGCCGCCTTTGGTGATGAATTCAACTCCTTTTAAGTCGATGTCCCTTACAGCAGTTAAGGGCAAAATACCGGGGACAGTTTCGGTGTCTAAGGTGAGGCGGCGTTCGTTAATTAGCGAACTGCTGTGCAACAGCCAGCTTACAGTAATGGGTAAAGTTTCTAGCCACAGTTGCCAAGCAATATTGCGCTCTATTAATACCTTGGCAGAGCCGAAGCTGTGGGAGAGCATTTGGCAAGCGTGTGTTAGTTGCTCCGGCGTTGGTCGGTAGACTAAGAAGGTGACAGCAGCGTGAATTGCTCTTGCACCTTTGTACATTTTTTTCTGGGCTTCAAAGGATTCTTCCTGTTTGACTTCTGCTCCTACATCGCGACCTTGACCTTTTTCTAAAGCGCGTTTTTTGGCAGTTTTAGATTGTTTAGCTTGCCTTGCTAAGTTGTCTTGAATAATAAAGTTGGGAGCGGCGCTAATTTCGACAACGGCTTCAGTGTCGCGGACGTAGCTGTTACTCATAATTTTCCAGAGCCATTGCAATTGCTCTCTGGTATTGAGCCAGCCGCCGGGGCCCTCTTCCATTGTTAGCACGCCGCATTCTGCGTTTCTACCGGGAAGCAAAATGCGTGAGCTAGCTTTTCTGTGTTCCGGGCAGCTCGATCGGCCGCCCATACCTTCAATTAAAATGGTGCAGGCGTGTTTGTGACTGTTGATGGTTTCGGTTAGTTTGTAGTCCGACGCGGTTTCTTTTAAGGTGAGAAGTTGGGGGATAGGGGGTACGGGTGCGCTGTTGAATTTTTGCCACAGCCACCCCCACAGTGTTTTGGCATTCATGGGTTGAATTTCCAGTCCGATTTTGGTGTTTAGCAAGAGTTCCCACCGGATGTAGCCTTGCTCGAAAGCGTCGAGCAGCAGTTGTTTGTAAAAGCGTTCAGAGTAGATGCGCTGGTTGCCTGTAAATTGTGCAGCAACGCTGTTGGCTGTGTTGACAATTCCATTGATGAATTTACTCAGAGGGTCATTGGATTTGGAGCCAGATTGAGCGTTGAATGTCCAAGTGCAGAAAATAGTTTGGTTCCACATTTGTCGGGAACCTGCTAAGTTGAGTTCTTGAATGCGTTTCTGTTCGTTACGAACGAGTACAGAAATGGGTTTAAGGTGACATTTATCAGCCAATTCAGTTAACTGTTGCTGGCGAAGGCAATCGCTGCTGTAGCAGCCGGTGTGAAAGGTCATTTTTTCGCCTGGAGGAATGTCTTTTAGTCCCTCTTCTAAGGCGGTAGCTGCATTATTTACTTCCTGGCGGTACAGGATGTTGTGAAAGCCAGCCGTCTCGAATCCGAATACAATTTGATATTGACTGCCTTCATTCAGTAAGTAACCAGAAACTTCTCGACCATCCTTTTGGATAGTGACTAAACACAGGAGGTTTTGGTAGTTTTGGAATGGCATAAGTCTGCTGTTACCTCCTTGTTGATTGGGAGCAAGTTTGGGTTTAAGTTTGACTCGGACTTGTGAATCGCTGATTCGGTGGCGAATCGGGTTTGGTCGGTGTTCGGGAAGGGGAGAAAGGTATAAAAGATTGCCGTTATACCACTCGTTCCCCGGCGGAGGTCTAAACCTGTCTACAAAAAGGTGAGGTTTGTTACCTGTCAGGAGCCACCAGCTTACAATTAGCCAGAAAGTAGTGGTGAAAAACCAAGGCATTCCTAAACTGAATAAGCCGTTGGTGAGGATGTAGGAAACTACGGTGATTAGCATCCACGGAATTAGCTGTTCCGCTGGAATAATACCGATGCTGGCTTGTTTACCAAGAATTTTATTGACGGAGATGAAGTCTTTATCGGGATCTTTGAGCATAATTTAAACGGGTTTAGACTTGAGGTTGAGGTTTGGGGAAGAGAAAACCCCTCCCCTTTAGATAATTAGGCTCCACCCCCGCCTCCGCCATTGCCAACGAAGAGGAAAGTTATTACATCAATGGCAATTACAATGGCAAAAGCTAAGGCAACTTGGGTGACAATTGGTCGCCAGTCATTGCCTTGTTGCGCTTGGTTGTAAGCAAAAAGAGACGCGGATGCTACTAATAAAAGGAAGGCTCCGCGAATTAAGTTGAAAATCAGTTCAATGACTTCGGCATCAATAGCTTCCCCTCCTGCTGAAGAGGCTCCTTCTGCGAGTTCTTTCATAAATTCTTCTAAGCCGGAGAGGAAGATGGCATTGGCGGGGGAATCGAGCACGGAGCACAGTGCAGTGGAGGTGATGATGGCAGTGGTAATGTGCCAAAAGCGGATTTTGCAGCCGATATATCGCTCTACAAGGGGAATAGCTCTAGTGATGTGCCATAAACTTAAAAAGAGTATGCTGGAGCAGCCTAAAGTCGCAATTAAGAGCGGGTCATGGATAGTAAAATAGACAAGTGAGGCTAGGCAAATCCCGATAAATAGGAAGTCGCATGGGCGGATTTTGTGTTGTTTCAGAAATTGAAAGGCGGGGCTTTGTGAGCCTTTTGCAGTTGGGAATAAATAGCGGGATGAGGAACGAATAGTCATGCAAACCTCTCTATAGTGTAGTTATTTTCCTTATTACTACTCTAAGTTTTGCCACTAAGCTTTGACATCACCAAAGGCGGTGTTTTTGAGTGACTAAGCTGGATCGATCCATTGGGAGGGGGTTGTCGTTGAGGAAGTATAAAGTAGAAGGTAAATAGCATCCATTACGGTTCAGTTAAGGCTCACAAGTTCGCATCACCACTCATGCTGTCAGCCTTAAATGAACCGTATTGAAATAGCATCCTAGACTTCCCTAGATTTGAACTTCTCGATTGGCTTTGTGAGTTTCTCGGTGGGAGTTAGAAGTCGGCGTTTGCTGAAGTCTTCGTTCTAACCAACTTTCTAGTTCGTTGCCGGGGATGTCGCATTGTAGTACCTCTACCTGGTCTGGTTGAAGGATGGCTTCATAAATTACTTCGCCGTGTTCTGTATAGCCAGTCACGATTCCCTCTCCGGCTTCAAACTCGAATTTGTGGCCTTGAGAGTCAGTTAAACTGATGGCATCTTTGCCCCTTTCGGCTACTAGGAGAGCGAGGTGTTCTTGGTTACTGACTTGTTGGAACTCTTCTAAGCTGTGAGGCAATTTCAAAATTTCTTGTTTGTCTTTAGGAGTCAGTTTGTCAGCGGTAACGTTCCATTTTCTCGTCTCATCTGAGGTAGCCTCGAAGACTTCAAAGCCATCTTTGGTTTCTAGGGTGACAGTAGTCAATTCACCTTCAAGAAAGACGTAAAGTTTGGTATTTCCCAGGTCAACACCACCATTAGCTGCTGTTGGGGTAGCTTGAGAGCGATCGCCTTCATATTGAGCAGCTTCTTCAACAGCAGCATGATAAATTTGCACCAGTGCTTCAGCAATCAGTGCTTCATCAGTTGAGGGAAGTCGCTCGGTTTGAGGGGTAGAATTTTCTTTATCTAACGGATTTCGACCTTGAGCAAAAGCAGGTACTCTTGCGTCCGTCCTCTCGTTTTCTGGGGAAGGCGAGCGTTTTCCTCCGTTAGTAGGTTTGGCAAAATCATCCTTATTTTCTTCTGGCATAACTTCCGCAGCAGGCGGTGTTTGGCTCAAAGAGTGCTGTTGAAGTGCTTTTTCTAAAGTTTCGATGCGGCTTTCTAGGGTATCGAGTCGTTTTTCTAAGCGGTCGAGGGCTTGATTAATTTGTTTGAGTTGTTCTTCAAAACTAGCATGAGGATTAATCTCAATTGGGTTAAGTTTTTTACCTTCATTATCTGGTTGGGGGATGGTTTTAAGTTTGTGGTTAACTTGATTAACGGCTTTGGCTAAGATTGCTCCAACCGACTCAGAAGTTTCAGTTTCAGTTTGAGATAAAGCTTGATTTTCGAGTTGATGTTCTTCTTTGGAGAGAGGAGGTAGGGGTGTATTTTCTGATTCTTGTTCATCAATAGATGCTTCTTGTTCATCAATGACTGCTGGTAAATGATTGGCTCGTTCAGTTAGCCTATCGGCACGCTGGCTTTGAGATTTAAGCCTTTTAATGAGTTGAGTAACTTGGTGTTCTTGTCCAGCTTCCCTGGCTGCACCAATAACTTTTTGTGCTGCATCAATGCCTACAAGAGTGGCTAGAAATGCAGCTTGAGCACTCAGTCCAGAGAGGGTTGTACCGTTTATCTCATTTCCTGAAGTGGCTATTCTCTCGCTGGTTTGTGCGCCTGTTTTGAGCAGGCTATCAATATCCAATTCGTTTGATTTCTTGCGGCGTTGGGTTCTGGGATTGGCATCGGATGGCAAGGATTGTGTTGTAGGACTTTTGGTTAGGGTGTCCTCAAGTAGGTCGTCGATGCTATCAACTGTCTCAAACTGGTTTTGATTAAGTTTTTTACTACGAAATTGGTTGTGGGATTCAGTTTCACCTGCAAATTCTTCATCTTGGCGGGATTTTGGTTTAACTTGTTGCGGGAGTACAATTTCTTCGTCTTCATCAATTTCAGCAGTGACAAATTTTTCTACATTTTTAGTTTTAGGCTTAGCCTGAGATTTAGTTTTGGGTATACGTTTTTTATCCTCTTCCTCAACGTCATCTACCACAAATTCGTCGTCAACTTCAACTTCAGTGATTTTAGATTTAGCCTGGGACTTAGAATGACGGTTGTCCGCTATTTCCCAATCGTTATTGCTTTTGGTTTGAGATTTAGCTTGAGTTTTGATTGTTGGTTCGCTGCCATTAATTTCATCGAGAAGGTCATGATCTTCATCGAATTCGTCTAATTCCAGTTTTTTCTTAGCATTGGAACTAGCTTTTGACGCTTGCTTGGGTACTGAATCAGTTTCCTCAATTTCGGAGAGTAGTTCGTCTAAGTCTGAAGGCTTATTTTTCCTCTGAGATTTACTCTTTTCTGGGGTGAGGGTGGCTTTAATGCCGACGGCGGTGAATCGGTTGTCATCTGGTTCTCCCAGGTGTTCCATCATGTATTTGCCAGTGGTAGAACCATATTCAGGTCGGTCTGTGAGGGAGAGGACGAAGCCACCTTGTGTGACTTTAACGCTGATACCTGGTTTGCCGTCAGCTTCAGTCAATTCTTCGACCGCTTCGGCAAAATCTTCAACAGCAGTCAGGCCTTGTTCTTGGCAGTAATTTAAAGCCTTTTCACACCGACTTTTAAGGTACTTTAGTATTTTTTCTCCCTGTTCTGTTTCAGCCGTGATGTATTGGTTTGACTTTTTTTTGTGGGCGTAAGTAACCATTGAATTTCTCCTTGGATAGGGAAGGGGAATGGGGAGAGGGGGAGAGTGGGAAGGCTTTGCCGTACAGTTAGACAAGCATTCGTAGGAAATAAGTGTCAAATTCTCCTATTCTCCCCCACTCCCCACTCCCCTCCCCTTCCTTTTTCAAACCTAAATTATTTCCATGAGTTCTGGCTTCCTGACAACAGGTGTTTTTTACTGGTTCAATTGGATCGATCCAATTGGGGGTATAGTGTGATGAGTGCAAGGGAGCAATTGCGTAAATCCTGAATGTATTTGTAAAATTCCTGGGCTTTTTGCACATTTAATAAAACTTTACATTTGACCTGTATTGTGAGTGGAGAGCAAGCCAACAGGAGATTGTTTTATGGAAGGAATAAACTATTCAGAGTTAGTCCAGACTGTCTTAAAAAGACATACAGCCAATCATTTATCTGAAGATACGGAAAAAGAGTTAATTTTCGATAAAGAGAGCGATCGCTATCTTTTAGTTCATTTAGGTTGGGAAAACCAAGAGAGGGTTTATGGTTGTGTAGTTCATGTAGATATCAAAGATGGAAAAATTTGGATTCAGCGCGATTTAACTGAAGCAGGAATTGCTAACGAATTGGTAGAATTAGGTGTACCAAAAACAGAGATTGTTTTGGGATTTAGAACGCCTTATGTGCGGCAATTTACTGATTTTTCAGTGGCTTAATAGCTGATGTGGGTTGGGGTTGGGGTGCGAGCGCAGATTTTTTAGAGAAGGCGATCGCACTTTCTCCTCAATCAAGCTAACTGATGCTCACATTCCTGACAATCCCAATACGATCAACTGTTCGTACTTGGGGAACGGGCGATCGCACTGGGACATCGGCTGGTAAACAGCTAAAGTTCGACAGTAGCCGGCAAACGGCTCTTTTTAAAGCGTTTAGGAGTGGTGTTTTCTAAGATTTCTGCGACAAACTTAGCGCTGTTCTCTTCAGATAATCCTTTGATAATTCGCTCACTTTTTAAGTCAGCCGCAAAAATAATAGCGCCACTTTCATCCTCAACGGTACATTTTTGGGTTTTGCTGTTGACGAATACACCCCAAGAACCAACTGGAAATTCAATAGCGCCTGTTTTCTGATAGGCATTGCCAATCGCAGCTTGCATTAATTCAGAAATAGTTGCGGAATCGCAATTTTTTTGTTGAGCTTGAGACTGTTGCTGTTGGGAAATTTGAGATAGCGATTTCCCCGGTCGAATGTCTTCGCCGAAGCCCTCTCTATTGGGTGCAGATTTGCCTTTTACTGACAGGATTTCCACTTCAGCCGCTTCTTCAATTAACCTCAGCGATGCCGGATCGATGTTTAAAATGAGAGCACTGCTTTTGGGTGAAGATTCGATAGTTGCTTCAAAGGTTGCACCAATAGGCAGTTTAGGAGAATTAGGCGAAAACATGGCTAGTTGACGGTCGTTGAGCTTGACAATTGGGCTGCCATCTCGGTAATTACCAGTGTCGCTTTTAAAAGCATCGACTTCAAAACTCAATCTTTTTCCCTTCCACTTCTCGGTGCTAAAATCAACATCTTTGAAATCGTTGTACTTTTGACCAATTAGTTCAACAGTTTCAAACTGAAAAGTCTGCAATTGCTGGCAAATTTCATCGGAGAACAAGTTAAGAACCAATGCAGCTTTGGGAGTTTGGCTGTCTTTAGATTCAACCCAATTGTAGCTGGCAGGAGCTACAATACGCGAATTGGCAGTTTGGGTTCGACCCAAGCGATCTCGGTAAGTTAAATTGAGAGAGTCGATGTCATTTTCATTGTTGCCAAATTCCTGATCTAGGACTTCTACCAATTTCTCATTGGGGTCGAGCAAGGCAAAGTTAACCATCGGCAAGCTGGGATGTAAACTAGCTTCGTATTTAATGCCTTTATTGTCTAGCTTTTCCTTCCATTCACCAGCTAAGTCAGTGCTAATTGGCTGTCGCTTGCTATCCCTTTTAATTTGACCGCTTCCATCTCTTGCTAATTTTTGAAAAGGGACGCTCAAAATGTAAGTATCCTTGGGCAGAGCTTCATGTAGCCGCTCATAGTCAGATTCGAGGTGGAACTCAATTTTCAGTTGGCGCGACAGTTCAAGACAAGCTTTGCGAGGCACGTCTAAATTGGGATTTGTAGTTTCTACGTGCCACAATGCGCTAGCAGCTAACATCCGCTCTTTGGGGTGAGGAAATGCGTCAGCTACGTCAGTTCTTAAACTCTCATACAATTTGCCAACAGCTTCTCTAATAGCTTTGAGGTCATCGCCTTGTTGCTCGTAGATTTCTGCCATCCGTTCTCGATATCGCTCTTTAGTATCTTTGGCCCATGTCACGTAGTATTTCTCCCAATCTTCTCTCTCATCTAAATCTTTAGGAGAGGGGAACAGGTAGCGAAATTCGTCGCGGTGGCGGCTGGTTAAGCGGGTGGGTTCCCACTCAGGATTAACCGCACTGCGAGCGATGCAACTGATGGCAGCGTTGTCTTCTGCGGGCAGTGGTACTGTTTTGTAAAGCCGGGGGTCGTCTTTGAAGTCAAACAAGTAAGAGGGGTATTCGTTTGACCATTGTTTAGCAAGATTTAGCAAATTGGGGTGGTAGTCTTCTGTGCGAGTAGCGCTTTTGGGGCTGTCCACTTCAATTTGTAGGGCATCAAACAGTTGACCGAGTAGTTTCTGCTTCTTGTGGTTAAATAAGTTTGTAGGTTGTTTTGGTTGGGGTACAGAAGACTGTACTCGTCCAATTAAGGTAGCAACCCAGCCGATTTTGTTGTGTGCGATCGCTACGGCAATTTGCCGCAGTTTGGTATACTTACGGTTTCCCTCTTGATCAGTAGCTTTGGTGTAATCAATTTTGCTACGCTTGGAAACAGCTTCATACTCGTTTTCTTCATTTGCGTGTCTGGTTTCAGAGGCAATATTGGGCAGTTTTGAGGCGGGAGTAATTACTAATTGATCTCCATCAAAATCGCACTGGTGGTGCTGCATAGCTTGGTCGGGGCGAATGAAGGCGCATCCTTTGTACTGCATTAATTCGGGATGGCTTTTATTGTCTACTGTGTAGCGGCGGATGTTATCTTTACTGACAATTGGGTATCGGGTAACGATGACTTCTGTGCCGTTTTTCAAGTGGGGGGCAACAATTGTACCGGGTTTTAGGTCTTCGCAGGGTTGAGCCATTGCTGAACCATGATGAATTGCTCCTTTAATTGCTAAGTCTCGCCACTTCTTAGCTAGTTGTTCTTGCATGAAATCGACGACTTTGGGAAAGTCAAGGAGTTGACCGAGTTTGTCGTTTCTCAAAATAGAAATTAGCCGATATTCATTGCGTTGAGCTTTTTCATCGGTTTCATCTTCTAATCCGTTGTTGTCTTCGTGAATGTTAGATTGAAAAGCCACTTTCTTGTCATGTTGCTCTACTAAGTATTTAGCAAGTTGCAACCGATTGTTTTGCAAGTCAGCTAACTTTTGGGCTTCAAGTTTGGTGGGGGTGGCGATGTCAGTCTGAATAGCTGATTCGGAGTACCAAATCGAAAATTGCCAGGAATTTTCGTATTCAGTTACTTTGGCATTGCCTCGATTTCCTAGTACCGCTTTGGGAAATTCGTAATCTCCGCAAGGGATTAATTCAGCTAATTGCAATGCGGCAACTCCTTTGATGGAAGAGCGATCCATAATGATATCATAGCCTAAATTATCAGTTAATTGGTCATCGGGAAGTAGCGTTCCTTTAGCAAGGAAGTTAATTTGGGGAGTGGCACAATTCTCTTGTTCCCAGTCTGAAAGCCAAGCAAATCGAAATTGAAAAGGGCGGTTGTGAATGCCATCTAATTGTTGGGCTAATGTGGGTGAAATCTTGCCGTGACAGTCTCCGGTTTGATATCGTTGAGCTAAAGCTTTTTCAGAAGGGTCATCACTTTGGGAATCAACAATTTTGACTCGCAATGTTTCACCACTAACAGAGCAGTCTAACAACTGGACTCCTTGAGTGCAACTGCTTACTAGCAGAGAGCCGTAGCGACAGGAATGATCTGGTTGAGTTGTGAATACACTTAACAGTCTGGCTGAGAGTTCTTTGTCAGCAAAGTAGACATTCTTGCCAGAACTAAAGGCAACTCTTCTAGCAATACCGTCTCCGAAGTCGATGTTTTTGAGAGGGTCAAGGCTGCTATCATCTGGGTCTGGTTTGACGATGGTTAGTGTTGCTAATTCTTCGGGTTTAAAGAGTAGTTCAAGCATTGAATTTCGGAGGATTTCCGGTTCTATTTGGTAGCGTCCTTTTTCTTTGCCGTTCTCTAAGGACATATCAAAGACAGGGATTTTTAGCCCAACTCCTGCTAGAAGCTCAGTATACTGGCAGGTAGGCTCTAGTGATTGAGAATGCTTTTTGGTCATTATGAGTATCTCCTGAAACCTGAAAAGTTAGTTGTGATGATTGATATCAATTCCGGTTGTACCGGAATAATGGGGAGTGGGGAATGCGGAGTATGAAAAGGGAATGGGGAATCATTGACCTCGACTTGAGAATTTCGATGCTAATGGATTGGATAGGGTTAATCAATGGAAGCGTGAAACCATGAGTGAGAGTAGGTAAATTTATGTCTTTTTGCCCACACACTCAATTTCTTTTGTACAAGTTTGGAAGTGAAAAGACATCCGATGATTGAGGGATAGTTACCCGCTCAATTGGAGGGGGAGAGTGGGGGAGTGGGAGTGGGTAGTTGGGGAGTTAGGGAGAGTGGGAGAGGATTTGACGAGTTTTTATCTGGCATTAAAAAATACCAAATTTTAATGCCGTACAGTTTAGGAAGTAAGCGTCAAATTCTCCCCCACTCCCCCTCCCCCTCTCTCCCTCTCTCCCCAACTTCCCACTCCCTATAAAGTGGGTTAAACTGAAGGTAACAATTAGGTAGGGTTAAAGAATGCAAGAGAATAAATTTGAATCACAGTCCCCTCAATGCCTTGATAAAATTGAGCTGGGTGATAATTGTTGGCAGGGGTCTAATCCGCCTCAGTCTGATGCCGATAAGCGGCGGTTAAATAGCCACTTATTTGAGCGAGCTATGAGGTGGATTAATACTTTTGGTGCAACAGAAGAGGAGCTTGATGATTTGAGCTATTGGAGCGAGGTTTAGCTGAGGAAAGGGAAGAAAAAGGCGCAGCGAATGAAATTTCTGTGTCCTCCTAACTTCCCATTTTCCTATCTAAGGAGAGTGGCGCTTTTGGCGTTTTGCTTTTGGTTGAGTGGTCGATGCTGCGGCTGGCAACTGGGAGTTTAAATTAGCTGGGTAGGCATTCAAGTTATTGCCTTTGAGTAGGCTATAAACAACTCGGCGCTTACAGAAAACGTTAGTCCCGTCTACAGGCAGTCCTTGTTTCCAAGCATCTGCAATCGCCTTTTTGTCAGCAGAAATTATGGTTTTAGTTTCAACTCGGCGATAGGGTTCTGGTAGTTGAGAAGCGTCAACTAAAACTTCACAGGTAGGCGGATTTTCCTTAACAGTAATGCGGTGGTGTTTACCGATAGTTTCTGAAGTTAACACGCCGCACTCGTTGAAGTAGAGAACGGTTTTGTCTAAGCGTTCTCTCCACCCTTGGAGTTTGTTGATAGCTGTGGAATGCAGTTCTATCAAATACTGCATTCGAGCCTTGATTGCAGCAATTTCGGCATCAATTTGGTCAGCTAAGTCCGCGTGGGTGTCAACAGCAAGTTCTTGGCTTTCTTGG
Source organism: Cyanobacteriota bacterium (assembly GCA_043767465.1). GTDB lineage: Bacteria > Cyanobacteriota > Cyanobacteriia > Cyanobacteriales > Microcoleaceae > Microcoleus. The sequence goes on along the minus strand of JAYUGZ010000156.1, from coordinate 61,128 downwards.
GTTTGCCAAAGGGATTGCAGCAGTTGGTCAATTTCTTCAGGAGTTTCTATTGATTCTAGTTGATGCCAAAGTTGAGCAGCAGCTAGGGAGGTTTGAGCGAGGGATTGAGTAGCAAGATTCATCAATATCGTCCGTTAATGCAGGTGTGGTAGTAATCATGTCGAGCTTCAATTTGAGTAAGTGCAGCTATTGTTTCTGGGTCAGATTCAATAGCAAGATGCCTATATTGTTTGTGGTTTTTAATCTTGATGACTGGTGGAAAATCAGTTGTTTTTTGGGAATTTGATGCTTGGGTTTTGGGCATACAGGTCAAAAATATTTTCTAACAAATAGCGCGATAGCGCTCTTAAAAAAAGAGGATTTAAAGAGATGAATTACCCCATAGTTTTTTACCCAAAAGTAGTAATGCAGTTCTGCCATCAATATCCTTTGTCAGAGGTAATTTCTAGTGGTGCTACCTCATCCCAAGTTCAAGAAACTCAACAATTCAGGCAACCTGTTGTTTTGCTGACTCCGCCTCAAGCGCCTGTAGTGTTACCTGTCAAGCTACTGTGGTTAATTTGGGTGTCTTGGCTGTATGGTGCGATCGCTCTCCCGCTGATTGCTATATCGTGGGGTTGGCTATGGTGGGAAATGCTGCTGGTAGTAGCGGCTTATTCATGTTTAATTGCGGCTGCTTATAGTTATGTGTTTGATTGCCGCCACAAACTGTTATCTAGATATAAGCAGCAGGTTTTGGAGTATAAGCAACAAGAGATATTATCCAAAAAGCAGCCGGAATTCTCTAGTTTTAAGCTGGGAAAAGAAGGGTTGCAGACAGTTTTAAAAAGCGTAAAACTTGACTTTGATTCCAGAAATAGATTGCTGAAGGATTTGATGTCACTTCGGGTTAGTTATATTGGCTGTTCTCAAGCTCGACAAGGGGTGAGTGAAGAACGCTTTTTGCAATACTTGCAGCGGTATTTTAAGGGAGTTGTACAGGCAGCGGAGTTTAAAATTCCGTCATCTCGAAGAAGCTATTCAGCAGATTTTATTGTAATTCACACTCCATCGGGGATAGGAATTGATGTGGAGATTGATGAACCTTATGCGGGTAAATCTAAGCAGCCGACTCACTGTTGCGATGCTGAGGGCGATGTCCGCCGTAATCAATTATTCTTAGAGTGGAATTGGATTGTGGTTAGGTTTACTGAGAAGCAGGTAGTACAAGCACCGTTAAGCTGTTGCAAGTTTATTGCTTTTGTCATTGCTGAAGTAACGGGCGATCTCTTTTCCTATAAGCTGTTAGAATCTGAACCTGATTTGCTTCCGGTTAAACCTTGGACAACAGCAGAAGCTAGGAAAATGGCTAAAACTAATTATCGCCTTAGCTATTTACCTAATTCTAAGGGGAGTTGATAACTAGATAAGTAAGCCTCTACCAAAACCTTTTTTATGCGGTATACTTATCAAAGTCAGGTGAAATTAATATGCAATCATTTGAAGAAGGTTTAATAGAAAAGCAACCCCTTAACCAACGGTTGCTTCAAACAATTCGCCTAATTGGAGAGTACAAGGGAAAGCAACAGTTATTTAAAGAACAGGCCCCACAAGTTTTAGGCACTTGGCGCCAAGCTGCGGTTATTCAGAGTACCGAATCTTCTAACCGCATTGAAGGTATTACAGTACCACTGGAACGGATTAAGAAATTAGTAGCAGAAAAAACAACACCGCGCGATCGTTCTGAACAAGAAATTGCGGGTTATCGGGATGTGCTAACTACAATTCACACCAGTTATACTCATATTCCTTTTAGTACAGGAGTCATTTTACAACTGCACCGTGACCTTTACCAATTTGCCGTTAATACAGGTGGACGCTGGAAAACAGTGGATAATGAAATTAGCGCTACTTATCCTGATGGGACTAAATTGGTGAGGTTTCGACCTACTCCAGCTTATGCTACTCCCGCAGCAATGGAACGTTTGCAAGAACGGTTTAATCACCTCTGGGAATCTGGTGAGATAGAACCTTTATTGCTGATTCCAACTTATATTTTGGATTTTTTGTGTATTCACCCATTTTTAGATGGAAACGGGCGGATGGCAAGGTTACTCACTTTGCTGCTGCTATACAAAGCCGGTTATGAGGTGGGGCGATTTATTAGTTTGGAACGGATTGTGGAGAGAACGAAGGAAAGCTCTTACGATACGCTTTACCACTCTTCCCAGGGATGGCATGAAGGGCAGCATAATTTATTACCTTGGTGGGAGTATTTTTTGGGGGTTATGCTGCTATCAGCCTATCGAGAATTTGAGCAACGGGTGGGATATGTTACTTCTGCAAAAGGAACTAAAACGGCAATTGTATTGGATGGGATTAACAATTTGCCTCAAGAATTTTCTGTTAGGGAATTGCAGGAACGGTGCCCGACAGTGGGAATTGATTTGATTCGTCGTCTATTGCGACGGGAGAGGGATGCTGGACGTTTGCAATGTCAGGGACGAGGGGTTGATGCACATTGGCGAAAGCAATAGCGGGGAGTCGGGAGTGGGGAATAGAAAGTAAGCGTCAAATTCTACCTCTCTCCCACTCTCCCCTTCTTCTCAGAGGTTATTAACCTGTTGTCGCCGGAACAATTCTTTCGAGAGTTCAGGCCACCGTTTCAAATTAGGGTCTTTTTTGGTAACTAATTGTGCTGCTTTCCTCGCTTGTTCTAGTATTGCTTGGTCTTTGACTAAATCCAAAGTAGCAAATTTAGGAAGACCGGTTTGCTGAATACCCAGAACTTGACCAGGGCCTCGCAATCTCAAATCCATTTCAGCTAAGAAAAAGCCGTCTTGCGAAGTCTCCATCACCGTAAGTCGCTCTCTGGAATTGCTAGACTTGGAATCACTCACCAGTAAGCAGTAAGATTGTGCAGTATCTCGTCCTACCCGACCTCTGAGTTGATGTAATTGCGAAAGGCCAAATCGTTCCGCGTGTTCAATTAAGATGACGGTGGCGTTGGGGACATCAACTCCTACTTCAACGACGGTGGTGGATACTAGAATTTGAGTGTGATTGCTGTTAAAATTGGCGATCGCTGTTTCTTTCTCTGCTGAACTCATGCGGCCGTGCAGTAGCCCGATATTAACATCAGGAAAGACATTTTCACTCAATTGTCGGTGTTCTTCAATGGCTGCTTTGAGGTCAAGCTTTTGAGATTCTTCGACAAGGGGTAGAATGATGTAAGCTTGATGGCAGAGTTGGAGTTGTTGCCGAATTATTTCATAAGCTTTGCGGCGAGTTTTACTTGTAAATAGCTGGGTTTGAATTGGGTGTCTCCCCGGTGGTAGTTCATTGAGCAAGCTGATGTCTAAATCGCCGTGTAGTGTTAGTGCTAAAGTTCTGGGAATGGGTGTAGCTGTCATTGTTAAAATGTGAGGACTAACGCCTTTTTGCTGCAATTTGAGTCGCTGTTGAACTCCAAATCGGTGCTGTTCGTCGATCGCAACCATTCCCAGTTTCTTAAAGTTCACGGTGTCTTGAATCAGTGCATGAGTACCGATTAGCAAGGAAATTTGCCCTAATTCTAACTGCCTCAGTTGGTATTGGCGTTGTTGAGTCGGAGTGGAACCAGTGAGTAGGGCGACTTCTATCCCCAATGGTTCTAACCACTGGCTAATTTTGCGGTAGTGCTGCTGCGCTAAAACTTCTGTTGGTGCCATGAGTGCTGCTTGGTAGCCGGATTCAACGGCAGCTAGCATAGCAACTGCGGCTACGACAGTTTTGCCAGCACCCACATCCCCTTGCAGCAAGCGATTCATGGGTACAGGGCGTTTCATGTCTGTTAAAATCTCAAGAATGGCTCGTTCCTGCGCTTTGGTGAGGGCAAAAGGTAACGTTTTGTAGAAATTGCCTAGCAATTCGACTGTTGCAGCCAAGGGGCATCCCGGCTGTTGGTGCAAGGCATATCGGCGCTGCAATAGTCCCAGTTGCAAGTAGAAAAATTCATCGAAGGCTAAGCGCCGCCTTGCACTTTCTAACGCCTCATAATCAGGGGGGAAGTGGATGTACGCGATCGCTTCCTTCAAATGGGTAAGTTGTAAGCGATCCCGAAGTTTTTTGGGTAGCGGATCGGTAATTTTACCAACGCAGTTAATTGCTATGCGGGTACATTTTCCGATTGTTTCTGACGCAATCCCTTTGCATTGTTTGTAGACAGGTACAATGGAAGTTGCGCTGGCTTTGGCATCACTCAGACTTAATACTTGAACAGTAGGATTGTTGATGTTTTTGCCATAGCTGTCTTCTTTAATGAGGCCAGTCACTACTACAATTGAACCAGGAGCGTAAAGTTCGATTTGCTCGGAACGCCATGCGAGGGATTGGTAATAGCTATGGTGGTAGAATTGAGTGCAGGTGATTCTACCCGTTTTATCGCGAATAATCCACTTTTGTAAGGTGAGTTTGGGGTTGTTTCGGCAGTTGAAGATGCTGTGACTGACAATTTTGCCTGCAATTGTTACGTAACTTCCCGCGACTGCTTCAGTAATGCGAGTGCGTTTATAGGTGAGATGCTTTGTGGGAAAATAGTAGAGTAAGTCGCTAATGGTGCGAATTCCCATTTGGCTCAGTTTTTTAACTTCAGTGGGACTAAGACCGGGAAGGTGTTTTAGGGTGAGAGCTAGGTTCATTTCCTGATGGATTGAGTGAGCTCTACTAAGCCGCTTTCAGCGGCTCCCTCACCGACATGGACAGCGGTTTTTACAATTACCCTCAATATCTCATAGGCTATTTAAGAGAGAGAAAACGTGGGTTGTTTCTTGAACTAAATGGTTAAAAGAAAATTTGGTTCGCTCGATTGACAGTCTCAATTTGTAGCTTTCTGCTTGATATTGTTTGATTTCATGCTTTGCTGTCTCTAAAGATTGTTCCAGTTCAGAGAATTCAGAATTGTCGCGAGAGCGATCGGTACTATAGTAGCCTGTTTTGCGAATAGCTGGTAGCACTTCGTGGAAAACCCATCTTTTAAACCGCTTTGCTATTGGCTTGCGAGATTTTAAGAGCAATCTGTACATTCCAGGTTCGGTAACAGTTAGCATGGGCTGTACGCGTTGTTTTCCAGTGATTTCGGTGATGTGCATAGTATGCACGCCTGCTATACAAATCCTAGACAAGTCTAGACATTTATTTCTTACTTCATTGGGAGCATGGGAGCGGTTATCCCTCAGCAAGCTTTCACGGTTTAGCCAAACGTGATAAATTAATCGCTGCATTGAAATCTCTGTCCATCGAATGACCACAACTTCCACAGTTGTAAGTTCTTTCTTTGAGTGGCATATCTTGAATATGTCCACAGCTTGAACAGGTTTTACTCGACGGAAACCATCGGTCGGCGATGATTATTTCACAACCAAACTTTTTAGCCTTGTATTCTAGCTGACGTTTGAATTCATGGAATCCGCAATCAGCAATCACTTGGGCTAATTTATGGTTAGCTAACATCCCGGAAACATTCAAATTTTCTACTACTATTTTTGCGTGGTTTTTGCATAAGTAAGTAGTAATTTGATGTAGAGTGTTTTTTCTGAGGTTTGCTATTTTTGCATGATGCCTTACTAACTGGGTTTTGGCTTTATATCTATTCTCGGAACCTTTTGCCTTTCTAGCGAGAACTCTTGATAATCTCTTGAGTTTTGCGAGATGCGCTTTATAGTGTTTTGGGTTCGGAAATACTACGCCAGTTGAAAGCGTAGCCAACTCTTTTATTCCCAAATCAACTCCTACAATTTCATGACTTTTGACCGTTGGTTCATGATCCTGTTCGTAAGCAAATGCGATAAACCAACTATCGGCAGTACGTGAAATAGTGATTGATTTGCAGTTAGTGTGAGGCAATCCCTCATAGGTTTTTACCCAACCGATTGTTGGTAGCTTTATAGATGTACCACCCACAGGTATTGGCTTACCACTTGCATCAATCGTGAAGGAATCATGATGTCCCTTCTTTTTGAATTTGGGATATCCACCTTTCTTTGAGAAAAATCTAGAGAAGGAATCCCCCAGATTGTCGAATGCGTATTGAGTGATCTTTTGACAAATACCAGCCTCTTTGATCCATGTAAACCCAGGTTTTACATGATTGTTGAAGAATTTCTTGAGTAGGTATTTGTTGGGCTTCAATCCATCTTGGTATAAGCCACTCCAAGTAGCCAGTCCCCAGTTATAAGTGAACCTCGCTATTCCAGCGTGCTTACTCATAATGGTCATCTGACTCTTGTTTAGCTTTAACTTCGTTTTGATGGACAAAAGCATTGTTCGACCTCAACACTGTATTTCTTGATTACTCAATTCTGCCAGGTCTTGTACTGGTTTGTCAATAGCATTCTTCAGGTTTTCTTTGATTAATTTGGAGTAATTTCGCTTAGCTGGTAATTTCCCTGAAACGTCCCAACGTTGGAGGGTTTTTACTGATAATCCAAGCTTTGCGTGCGAAAACGCGCGAGTTTGAACAAAATAGTATACCGTATATTTGTCGATTAGTGTACCATTTTGTCTATTTATTCGCTACCTAGGGACTAGCTCTCTCATCTTCATCAAAATCCCGCATTGAGGATCTGGCTTCAGCAATCCCTAAGACATCACAAACATCTTGAGCTATCCATGAAGGGGTATCCGGTGTTCCTACCATCCGTACTTGTTTTCCTTCAAACTTAAATTGCTGCCATTCATGGATTTCCTGAGTTTGAGTTGTTTGTTGAACAGGAGGAAATTCAGGTTTGTCAATGGCTGATATTGTGACTATTTCTGAATAGCTAGATTGGGGAGTTAAGGCGTTCTTTACTTCGGTTTCAACAGTGGCCTTAAAACTAGCATCAGCTAATTCCATGAGTCGTTCTAAACCATTGTCTCCTAAAGCTTCCATTAGTTCGATAGCTGGAAGCTGACCGTTAATAGCTTGAACCTTCCAGTAAAGGTAAGCCATGTCTAAAGGAACAGGTTTTATGCGATTGTTTCGTTCTGCTTCTAGGCGGAAATTGATTAAAAAATATTTAGGAGGCGGACAACAGAGTTTTTTGATAATAATGAATTCTGGTAAGGTTGAGTGCCAAAGTTTAAATCGTCGGAGGCAATATTCTATGTCGGCTCCCGCAGGTGATTTGTCGATGGTTTTAAAAACTTCTTTTTGAGAAAGGCAGTAGATGTTATGGAACTTGAAGATTTCTATCTCAAAGTTGTTGAACTTGAGTAATTTACCACAAGGAATTTCCTCGATAGAGTCTATATTTGTGAAAGCCACTGGTTGTTGTATTTGAATTTTGCTTTCGGTTTGCGAGTGTGTTGGCGCGATATTTTCTGGATTCAATGGCGAATTAGTTTGGTAGGAAATAGGGGGTTGCGATTGTTCAGAACTGCTGAAAGCACTATCAACAATTTGTTTAAACTGTTCAAGACCATTTTCTCCTAGTGTTTCAATTAGAGCTTTAGCTTGGGGTCGAGTTTGGGCTTGAAGCTGCCAATATAAATAGACCATTTCGAGAGGGATGGGATGAATGGTACGGATTTGATCGAGTTTGCCGTTGGGGGCTTGCTTTTTAACTTTGAGGGAGCTATTCCAAGGTGATTTCCACAGTTTCGCTCGTTCGAGTTGGTATCTTAAAGTAGAGTTATCTTGTTTGCCAATAGCTCGTTCTGCTTGAGTCTGAGATAGGCAATATTCGTCTTCTACTTTGAGGATTTCGATTAAAGATTCGCCAATTTGGAGGGAACGGTATGGGGTAATTATTGGTGTAATTTCTGATGGTTTCATGGTAAAATTTTGCAGCGTAAATCGGAATAGCTTCCGGGTAACTTTCGACGATTGTAAAATATTAAATGGATTTTTGCCTACGGCTAAGAGAGTGAATATTAACAGTAAAATCGGAGCGCTCCAATTGGAGGGATAAGTTCAGTCGAGTTCAATTTGTTTGCGGCTAGGCGGTTGTCGCTGTAGCTGGTTGGATAAACTTTTTTGTGGTTGAGGTGCTTTGTATGGTAATTGCTCCTGCAATTCTTGGCGCAAAGTTTGAAAGTTTTTCACATCTTCTGGTGTAACGGAGCAAGCTGGTAAGTGATAGGTTCCGTCGTCTTCAAAACTGGCTCGAAGAATCTCGCCTCTACCGTCAGAAACGGTTATGGCAAGTTCTAGCTCTTGCCGATTCCAGGAGATGCGATACTGGTTCCAATCTATTGCTGGTTCTGGTGTTTTAGTAGTAAGTAGTGTGTGTTCTAATGCTGCTCCTGCAATGGGAACGATCTCTTCAGCTATGATGCGGTTCTGCACGGCTTCTTGTTGAGTTTCCCAAATTTGCTGCTGTGGTGTTTGTTGCTGTTGTAGTTGTTGCTGCTTATCCGACAACTGCTGGTCAACGGCCTGAAAGTGTTCTACATCCTCTTGAGTTAGCAGGTTGTGCCAAACTTTTAGTCCTTTTTTGGAGTAATTAAAACCTAGTACCTGTGTATGATTCGGTACGGGTTCAAGGGTATCTACACGCTGAACTACAACATCGCAGGTTTCGGGAAGCCGATCGATTTGATAGCGTTTGTTGTTACTTTCAAGGCTATCTGCTTGATAAGAATCAAGGAGAGTGAGTACGATTGGGGCAATTTCATTTCCCCACAACTGGTGGCGTTCCTGTTGTTCTTGCTTCTGCTGTTTCTGAGACATTTGTTCTTGCTTAGGTCGTGCTTGGCGATTGGTGCGAGTTTGCTCCCTACGCTTTTTAAAAGCTTCTCTAATAATGGGCTGTTCTTGGGTATCGGCTAATATTTCTAGGGGCGATGTAAGCGCTTGAGTGGTGATTGATTTGTTGCCGAGTTCTAAATCTAGGATTATCCCCCGGTGAGCCAGCCCTGCCAGAGTACAAGCTCCTTTGCCCCTTCCTAATTTGCTTCCTTTGATTGCTACCCCATCTGCCAAGTAAGATATTCCTAAAATTTGACCGCCTGAATTAACTTTAAGGCGGGGGAAAATGTTTTCGTTCTTCAAGTCAGCAAAAAGCTGGTTCAGATTTTTTCCAGGTTCAATGCTAATTGCAATTGTGGTTTGAATTTTCTCTACAGCACTCGGAGTGGGGGGGGCTTGTCTCAACCCTTGAGAGAATTCTTCGTTTTCTCTCCTTTTCCTTCGCTCTTGTCCCGTGCTGGGTGCAGTGTGTTCTACGTACCTACTACATTTAATTTTTTTGAGGTCGAGTTCTTCCTCTAAGGAGCGGAGTGTTTTCTCTAGGCGGTAGAAGTTGTGCCAGTCTGAAACACAATTACCTTCAACGTCAATGCGGGATGCGGCAAGGTGTAGGTGAAAGTGTTTGCGATCGCCGTGAGTGGCGGCAAAGTAGAGGCAGGAGTCAAGACCTATCCCTTTGCGTGTCGCGTCCACAACTGTTAACAGGGTGTTGCTGGAAAGTTTGGGAGTATCTTCAATGGCAAAACTAATGCTTGTATGGCAAACGGGATATGAAACGTCAGGATTTAGCAGAGTGGTTGCTTCTAACTGCTGCCAGAATTCCTGCGGTGTTGACCCAGCTAGATTTGTGCAAAGTAGTTGGGATTTTTCTTTGCTTAAGATGTAATTAGTCAAACCTGCAAAGTCAGAACCTTTCGTAATTTTGCCAATCATGGTTTGTGCGGTCGTTTTCGGTTCTTGAGTTAATCTGTGGTGTGGGTTGAGAGTAATTGCAAGCGAATTTTGTCAATTGTTTTAACAATGTTGTTGATTTGACTAGCATTTTGATAGTCAATCTGGTCTAAAGTCTGGCTGATTTGTAAGAGGTTTTGGGCAATTTCTCCTAGTAATAAGTGAACTTGAAAGTTGATGCGTGTAATGGTCTTGATGTGACATCCTGCCATGCGCTTCCTGATGAGTTCTGCAATAGTTAATCGGGCGGATATCGCCATAGATGTCCAGGTTTCTTTTTCTTGAGGCGTTAGCCGTAGTAAGTAAGTTTCTGTTCGGTGGAGTTGGCGTGGCATGGTTTAACTGTGTCCTCCTCAGTTATAAGTTGGAGCTGCTTTTGATCCGCTTCAATGGATCGATCCGTTTGGGTGTGTTTGTGGCAAAGTGCGATCGCTTTCTGATTTGATGCTACTTTGATCGTTGGATTGACCGTTGGAGCTAAAATATTCTGGGGTTGTTCCTTCAAGTCGGTTGAGTTGCTGTAGCAAGTAATTAATTGCTTTGCAGAAGGTTGATTCTAGTTCAGAGTGTTTGTTGACCTCAACAATAGAGCTATAGTTCTCTAGCTGCTTCCGTAAATTTTGCTGTTGTTCTTGTTCTGATAGTTTGACTATAAAGGCTTGGTTTGCAACTTGAGTTAGCAATTCAAGGCAAATTTCTGTGACTAGGGTTTTGGCAAGCGGATTGCCAAGTTCGTACTGTCGTAACCAGTACAAGCTGACTATTTCTAAAGGCACTGCTCTGATTGATTCCTTTGAGCCGGGTGCTGTTATTTTAACAACTTTTGCTAACCCACAACGCTCACTGAGTAAGGATTTAATTATCTTTGATTCTACAAAATTGTTCAGAGACTGAGCCTCTTTTTCCATTGGCGTGGCAGCACTACTGAGGCTGGCATAGTAATCTCCTGAAGAAATCTGGAACAGTTCTAAATTAAATCCTGCAAATTCGACTATTTTCCTCACTGCTTTGTAGTCAGTTGAGGCTAAAATATCTTCGCTGCTGGTATCTTTACTACTCTCTGGATACAGGGATGTTTGGAGTTGCACTGTGTTGGGCATTTTAGAAGCGATTGCACTTATATCAGCAAGTAAGATCGGATTAGGTGTCAATTCTTGTTCTAAGGTTGTCAATGTTCGGTACAATTGCTCTTGGTGGGGGGAAATATAACTGAAATTTTGGAAAAGTACCTCAAGTACCGCCAACTTTTTTTGGACAAACCAGCAAGCATCTGCGAGTGGTTGTAGGGCAGATGCGAAAGAGTTCTGCCAAAGTTCAATAAAGCTTTCTAGCTGTTCAGAGTAGGAGTCGGGAGCGATCTGGGTAAAAGTTGCTAGCATTAGGGAAAAAACTTCTACTTTAATCCAAACTTTGCCGTCTCGATCGGTAGTAAACAGTTCTGGGTATTCTTCGAGCGGATTGAAGAGGGATTCTAGTGACAATTTTTTGGCATTTGTATAGCCTCCTGCTGCCAGTTTACCTCTGAATTCCCAAGTTTGGCAACTGAATTTATTGAATCCTGATTTGAAGTTGCTCCAATTTTCTCCCAAACTTACTGTGCCATTTTCTAGCATGAACTCAAGGCCTTCAGGGTTGAGTGGTGTTATGATAGTGCCTTCGGGGATATCTTTTAAAATCCATTTTTTGTCGGCAAAAACACTTAGGTTGATAGTTGGGTCGTTCCAGAGATTGAGTGCTTGTTCGAGAGTTGCTTGAGTTTCAGGGTTCACCCATTTTGCTAGGTCGAGACCTAGTTTCCAATGTACCCAAGCTATACTTTTTTCTAAATAGCTATGAATAGGATAAATGTGAATTAAGCTTGGATAGGCTGTAGCTAGCACGAGAGAGGGAGGGGTATCAAGTGGGACTGAAGCTGGTTCAATTTGCAGAGATTGAGCTACTTCTAAAGTTAGTGTGGCTGTACTTTTTCTTTTGAGCCAATGAGTTATTTTTTGCTCAACGGGGAGCATCAAGTTACTGACGAATGCGTCTTTTAGTCTGATTTCAATGGTATTCCTAGATTGGGGGTTCTTAAACAAATCATAGTAGCGAACAGGCAATAGGAAAGAGCTAGGATATTTGAGAAAATCAAAATTTGATTCCATGCTGTTTACACGGGCTATAAGTGTTGGTTAACTATATGGTATTTGTTGGATTTATTATTTGACTTCACCACAACTGGTAGTTTTTGTTAGCTCACTTGGATCGCTCCTTTTAGAGGGTTCACCTTAAGGCTGAGTTTGATCTATGGCAATGCCTTCGGTTGGCTCCGCGATCGCGAATCGGCAGTTGCTTCAAAACCGTTTTCTTTGATCGCTTGGTTTAGAGCGCTGTCTCGCTCGCTTTTTAATTCTCGTTATTTCTTGAGGGAGCGCGATCGCTTGTTTGCACGTTGCAGATTTTTCTGGAAAGTGGCATGGGAAACACGGGTTAGCGCGATTTCGTTATAGTTCAGTATCAAAACAGCAAGCTCATAAATAATAGAGCCGCTGCTTGCACAAACCCTCCGCGATTGGCGATCGCTTCAGTTGGTGCGATCGCTCGCGATTGGCATTGATTATCGGTCAATTTGACCTAATTGTTTTCCCTATTCGCTCCCCCGCATTTGCGGGTAGTCATTGGCGATCGCACCAACTGAAGCGAGCGCAGGAATTGGAATCAAAGCTTACCCGATAGTAGTTCTAGCAGCAACTATAGCTGAAAAGAGCATAAACAAACAGGCTCAACCCAACCACTAAGAGTCAATATTCAGGTTATCCGTTGAAATACTGCATCGAAAAGTATTTGTTGAGCCTGCTAATTCTGCTAAAACTGCGAGGGCGATCGTTCGTCTAATTGAATTTTTGTTCAATACCGATCGTGGTGTGGCTCTACAATACAAACGCTCCTGTTTATTAGAGAAGTTTTTTATATTTTGGTATAAATATATCTCTGAACATTGCTATTGCTATCAGTGATCCTGCTTTTTGTGCAAGCTTCTTCTCTGGCATAAGTTTGAGTTCTCATGCGGTTTTTGTTGCTAACAAGCCCGCAAATTCAGCTAACAATTAAGCTGAGTTTGCACAAGTTTACTCGCACATTCTCAGAAAAAACAGCGAAAAACGCATGAAAAGGCATGAAAACTCAGTCCCAAAAAGTTAATTTTGAGGTTTTTTACCGTGACGGTACACTTAATATCAATTTAATAATTTAACAGCAAGCTCTACACTCCAATTTTAGGCAAATGTAGCAGAGGCTCAAAAATGGTAGCATTTATAGCAACCTGTACTTTCACAATTGAGCAAGCAGAACTAATTGAAAAGCTGTTAAGGTTGCGTAAAAGATTGCCGCCTCGTTATTAACATGAGTTCGACGCGATCGCAATAAGCTATAGAACCCATTTGACATCTAAGAAGCTAGCCTCTTAATCATCAACCTAATAAAACAAAGATTCATCTTGGCAGTTGCATTATCTAAGGTTCTCTCGAAGTTTTTGATGAGAATTTTACATCTTTCCATCCAAGAATTAGAGCGCTCGATGACCCACCTCGCTTTAACTGGCACAAATCCCGATTGTCCTCGAGCTTCTTTTTGTTTCTTTGAGGGTTTTTCCGAGAGTTCAAACTGAATTTTTGTCATAATCTGTGGGTAAACTTTTTTTAATTCAACAGTCAAATAGTCGGGGTGATATCCGTGGTCTAACAAAATAGTGACTTTGGGAATATTAACAGGTTTAGACTTGAAATAATCGATGTTTTTACTTAACATTTCAATTAAACCCGCATCATCTGATAAATTTGCTTTAGTTACGTGAGTGAAGAAGGAGAACCCAAGCGTGTCAACGGCTAGATGCCTTTTAATACCATTCGTTGATTTGTAGAAACAATACCCTTTTGATGCAATACTAGCATTACAAGTATTTTTTACGGCTTGTGAGTCTATAATCATCAGTGTAGTCCATTTCGGTTTTTTTTGACTTGCGCTCGTACTTGAGAATGTAAGACCCTCATCAACTTTTCAATCACTCCTTGTTCTCGCCACTGCTTGTAATGCCAATATACTGTTGAGTAAGGAGGTAAATTTTTTGGTAGGTCAGCCCAATTGCCACCATTTTTGAGTTGATAGAAGATGCCATTTAAAATTTCTCTTTGAGTCCAGTTAGGGGGGCGAGTTTTCTTTTTTTTGGGCAATATTTGATTGAGTAAGGGTGACAAAGTTTCCCATTCGGCATCTGTGAGATTAGTAGAGTACGGCATTTCTCTCGAAGTGTTTTGATGATAATTTTACATTAACGAGCATCTGCGGGATAACCCGCTTGCTCATCGCCCGCTACTGGCGATCGCCCACTGCGATTTGAGCGCCCGCTACTGGCGCTCGCGAAAAGATGTCAAATGGGTTCTATAAAGTCACGGGGGGATAACGAGCGGCGACTGTTTGCGATCGCCAAGCCAGAACAACTCAAAGCCATTCTTAAGCACCTGTTGAACGAGGACGGTTTTTTGTCCCCCTACGGGATTCGGTCGGTTTCTCGCATCCACTTAGAGCATCCCTACGAATTGAATTACCAAGGTCATACTTATGCCATCAACTATCAGCCAGGTGAGTCCAACACTGGGGATTTTGGTGGTAATTCTAACTGGCGCGGCCCGGTCTGGTTTCCCATGAACTATTTGCTGATCGAGTCGCTCCAGCGCTACTACCGCTATTTTGGTGACTCCTTTAAGAACGGTGTTGTTTTGATGAATTTCACCTTAAGGAAATTTGACATGGCAAAATCATCCCCTTCTCAATCCAGCTCCTCCGGGGCGAAACACCATGTTTCTGGGTTTGTGATCGTTGTCTCTGCGATCGCAGCCATCGGTGGTTTGTTGTTTGGCTACGATACGGGCGTTATTTCTGGGGCCATTCTGTTTATCAAACAACAGTTTGTCCTGGATTCCACTATGCAGGAATTCACCGTCAGTGCTGTGCTGATTGGTTCTGTGTCGTGAATCTCGTGGGGAAAGTGCGATCGCACTGATGGACGATCAACAAGTCCTTGCTGGAACCAATGTGGCGATGTTCTAAAGCTTTACCCGAAAGAGGACGAATTGGAATTTTTAATCGATCTTATTACGAAGAAATTTTAGTAACAAGAGTGCATCCAGAAATTCTAGAGCAGCGACCGCTCACTGTTAGTTTAATTGACAATGATATTTGGAAGCGCCGCTTTGAAGAAATCAACAACTTTGAGAAGCATCTGGTCAATAATGGAACGATTATCCTCAAGTTTTTCCTCAATGTATCCAAAGAGGAGCAGAAAGACCGTTTTCTAGAACGGATTAATCGCCCTGAAAAGAATTGGAAATTTTCTGTGAATGATGCGAAAGAGCGTGCCTTTTGGGATGACTATATGAGTGTCTATAGCAATCCTAAATCATAATCAAGGTTATGATACAATTATATGCAATACTTGAGTATGACAAAAAAAATGAATAACTTACAACTGCCACAAAAAGACATGGAAAAAGAAATATCCCAATTAGAATCTTTCATTAAAAGCGATATCGATGTAAGAGAACTAAAACGAGCAATAGCTGTCAGGATGGCGCAAGAAGGTAAGCTGTACCATGAAATTAGCAAAATTTTAGGTGTAAGTGAATTCTTTGTTGGTTATTGGAAAAAGATTTTTAAAACCCAAGGAGTCGAAGGAATAAAACTAGGATATAAAGGCTCGCGAGGGTATTTGACAGAGCGACAAACGGATGTAGTAGTCGAGTGGTTAAAGCATAAACAATATTGGAACTTAGAGGAGTTAGTGACTTATGTAGAACAAGAGTTTGGTGTGAGCTATAAATCAAAACAGAGCTATTATAAACTTTTCGCTCGGGCTAATATTAGTTGGAAAAAGACTCAAAAAATTAATCCCAAATCCGATGACGAACTGGTAAAAAAAAAGCGGGAAGAAATTAACGAGATTTTATCGAAAAACAAGGCGGGCATAGAATCTGGGGAAATAATAGTATTGTTTTTAGATGAATGTCATCTACTTCATGGCGATCTGACAGGCTACGTTTGGGGTCGATCGGATAGAAGAATTGAAATTCCAATTACTAATGAAAGAGAGCGACAAACTTATTTTGGTGCTCTCAATTATCAAACCCAACAATTTCACGTTCAAAGTCATCCATCTGGGGATGGAAAATCAACGGTCAAATTTATTAAATATTTACAATATAAATATAAAGGTCGGAGAATTATATTAATTTGGGATGGAGCTAGTTATCATAAATATGGAGAGTTTAGAGATTTCTTATCAACAGTAAATAGTGAGAAAGAACCTGAGAATTGGTCAATTACTTGTATTTTATTTGCTCCCAATGCCCCCCAACAGAATCCCGTTGAAGATATTTGGTTACAAGCTAAAAACTTTTTAAGAAAGTATTGGTATTTATGTAGGTCTTTTAAGATTATCAAATTTTTGGAGAGAGTTCTTCACTAAGGAACATAAATTTGATTTTCCCAAAATTCATCAATATTGTACATAGAAAATCATTTAGGATCGCTATATGAGGATATGTTCAATCACACCAGTACAAAATATGCTCCTTGGTACATTATTCCCGCCGATCGCAAATGGTTTACTCGTCTGGTTGTGGCGGGCATCATTTACACGCAGTTAAAGGAACTGAATCTCAAGTATCCAAAGGTCAGCGAAGAACAATATCAAGAGCTTTTGCAGGCGAAAGCAATACTTGAAAGTAATGACTAAAGACTGCTGCTGATGGAGCGATTTGTGGAACGAGGGGCAATGTAGGCAAGAGGGAAGAGGGAAAAGGTTACTCCGTAAGGGATTATGAACCAAAAGTAAGACTTGGAGTTGCGTTAACCGCCAAGGCGGTTGCTATACATTCTGGCACTGAGCCAAAATCAAGTTCGACACCTGCTATTTTTCAAAGCAAAGATTTAGAAAGCATTGCCTTATGTCTAGCTACCTATAATCAAAATCTCATCCTTTAGAGAGACACCAAGCTGCTAGTTTACTGCCAGCATTGGGGTAGAGTAAATTTTGGATACAGTTTACTTTAACCATTATTTCTGGACTGATTTTAGGGTTCGCGATTCTTTCACAAAATCTCAACCTCAATCTCAACTCAGGGATAGATTTACTATCCGTGATTGGGGGAATTGCGGCTTTAGGCTTAAGCATTTACTGGTTCTTTCGCTACGTTCATCTTGGGCAAAAAATTCAGCCCCGGAACCAGCTTTACATCCTAGCCGCAAGGAAATAATTCAACTTTTACAAATAGCAGATTTAGTCAACACTGAAATTAACCTGAAGGCTCAAAATAATGAACTTCAAACGCATTCTAGTTGCCATTAATCATTCTCCTTTAACATCCATTGTTTTCGATCGCGCACTCAATTTAGCGCAGCAAGAGCAAGCTAAATTGATGATCCTTCATTGCCTCGTAGACTTGACTGCGATCGCTCCAGGATTCCAGTCAGGTGGGACATTTGGAATCTATCCAATCAACACTGGGTTGCCTCAATTAATCCAGGACGAAACGCTTCAGCTACAGATTGAGCAGGCAAAAACTTGGTTACAAGAATACTGCGATCGGGCAACTGTCCTAAATATTTCAACTGAATATCAACACCATTTTGGTGAGCCAGGGGCAACGATTCTCAGTGTCGCTCAAGAGTGGAATGCCGATCTGATCGTACTAGGTCGGCATGACCATTCTGCGATCGCAGAATTTTTCGTAGGTAGTGTCAGCAATCATGTGGTCGATCGCGCGAATTGTTCTGTTTTAGTCATAAAAGATACAAATCCCGACAAAGATAAATAAAGAGAGAAAAACCGTGAACACAATTGATCTGACTGGTGTATCGGGCTTAGAAATTGGGCAATTAACCATAAAAACAAACACTCTTTCCCCAGAACTACTCCACAAAATAGATGCCTACTGGCGTGCCGCCAACTATCTGTCAGTTGGGCAAATTTATCTCTACGACAATCCATTGCTGAAGGAGCCTCTGCAACTCTCCCACGTCAAACCACTGGTGGTCGGACATTGGGGTACGACACCGGGACAGAACTTCATCTATGTACACTTGAATCGAGCGATTAAGAAATATGACCTAGATATGCTCTACATCGCTGGCCCCGGTCACGGTGGGCCAGCAATTGTGGGCAACGTTTACCTCGAAGGCACCTGGAGCGAAGTTTATCCCAACGTCACTCAGGACGAAGCTGGGTTGAAAAAGCTGTTCACGCAATTCTCATTTCCGGGTGGGATTTCCAGCCACGTTGCGCCGACAACGCCGGGGTCAATTCACGAAGGAGGTGAGTTGGGATACTCGCTCAGTCATGCCTTCGGCGCTGCTTTCGACAATCCCGATCTAATTGTTGCTTGCGTCATCGGCGATGGGGAAGCGGAGACGGGCCCCTTAGCGACAGCATGGCAGTCTAACAAGTTACTAAACCCAATTACCGACGGTGCTGTGCTGCCAATCCTGCACCTGAATGGCTACAAAATCAACAACCCAACCGTCTTGGCTCGCATCGAGCATGAAGAGTTAGAGCAATTTCTGCGAGGCTGCGGCTGGACACCTTACTTTGTGGAAGGCGACGAGCCGAAAAAGATGCACGAACTTATGGCCAGCACCCTGGACAGGGCGATCGCAGACATTCGGCAAATCCAAAGCAATGCGCGGAACCACAACGATACTACTCGCCCGCGCTGGCCGGTGATCGTCCTGAAATCGCCCAAAGGTTGGACGGGTCCAAAAGTCGTGGATGGTTTACAAATCGAAGGGACATCGAGATCGCATCAAGTGCCGCTACTGGTAAACTCCGAGCATCCCGGCCATGTCCAGCAGTTGGAAAGTTGGATGAAAAGCTACAAAGCAGAAGAACTATTTGATGAAAACGGACGACTTCTGCCGGAACTGGCTGAACTAGCACCGAAAGGCGATCGCCGCATGGGTGCGAACCCCCACGCCAACGGCGGCATACTGCTGCACGACCTGCAAATGCCAGACTTCCGCGACCACGCGGTTCATGTGCCTTCACCTGGTGCAGTTGACGGTCAAGATACCCTTGTGCTGGGTAAATTCCTGCGTGATGTAGTCAAGTTAAATCAGCGCAATTTCCGCATCTTCGGCCCCGATGAGACACTCTCGAATCTTTTGGGCGCGGTGTTTGAAGTTACTAATCGTCAGTGGGAAGCGCGGGAAGAAAAAAATGATGAATTCCTCGCGCCCGCCGGACAAGTGCTGGACTCGATGCTCAGCGAACACCAGTGCCAAGGTTGGTTGGAAGGCTATTTGCTGACCGGGCGGCACGGGCTGTTCAACAGCTATGAGGCGTTTATTCGCATCGTTGATTCGATGTTCAGCCAGCACGCCAAATGGCTGAAGGTCACGTCAGAACTCCCCTGGCGACGCCCGATCGCATCGCTCAACTATCTACTCGCCTCCCACGTCTGGCAACAGGATCACAACGGCTTCACGCACCAAGACCCCGGTTTTATCGACCATGTAATCAACAAGAAAGCCGATATCGTGCGGGTGTATCTGCCAGCCGACGCGAACTGTCTGCTGTCGGTCTTCGATCACTGTCTACGCAGCCGACACTACGTGAATGTGGTGGTTGCTGGCAAACACGCGCTCCCTCAATGGCTGAGTATGGACGCGGCGATATTGCATTGCACTGAAGGCATTGGCATCTGGCAATGGGCTAGTAACGACCAAGATACCGAGCCAGACGTGGTAATGGCTTGCTGTGGAGATACGCCGACGCTAGAGATTTTGGCTGCCGTTTCCATCCTGCGAGAACATCTGCCCGATCTGAAAATACGGGTAATTAATGTCGTCGATCTGATGAAGTTGCAATCCGAGAGCGAACACCCGCACGGACTGAGCGAAACGGATTACGATTCGCTCTTCACCAAAGACAAGCACATCATCTTTGGCTTTCATGGATACCCCTGGCTGGTGCATCGGCTGACCTACCGCCGTACCAATCGCAATCTCCACGTCCGGGGCTACAAGGAAGAGGGCACAATCACAACGCCTTTTGACATGAGGGTGCAAAATGACCTGGATCGCTTTCATCTGGTGCAAGACGTGGTGGATCGTTTGCAGCATTTGGGTAGTAAGGGAGACTATCTCAAGCAGATGATGCAGGACAAGTTGATCGAGCATAAGCATTACATCGACAAGCACGGCGAAGACTTGCCGGAAATTCGCAATTGGAAGTGGGGCGCAGCACGAAATGTCGAGGGTTGGAAAGACAGACAGCCAGATCCTAGTCATTCCATCTGAATATTAAGCCAATCACAATTACAAAAGGAGAACATTGTGCAAATCCAAATCCATACCGGCCACAACATCGAAGGTCACGAAGCACTAGCCACTCAGTTTAGTGGTGTAGTCGCAGAGAGCCTAAGCCGATTCAGCGATCGCATCACTCACGTTGATGTTCACCTCAGCGATGAGAACAGCGACAAGAAGGGCGGCGATGACGATATGCGCTGCATGATCGAAGCCCGCCTCAAAGGACACCAACCCCTCGCGGTAACACATCAGGCCGCGACCTTAGACCAAGCTGTGGACGGGGCGACTGAGAAATTAACCCACTTGATCGAACACACGCTGGGGCGACTAGAGCATCAAGAAAATCACAGAACTGACCCACCTCTGTCTAGCTCAGTTAATAGTCAATAAATTTTCCCAGGAGTCAGAGATGAATGCACAAGACCTGAAAGGAAATAGATCGAATCGGCTCAAATTTTTACTAGGATTTTAGGAGAAATTTATGAGCTTTAAGAAATCAATTCAGACGGTATTGCTGGGTTTTGCACTATGTTTTTGTTTTTTGGTTGGCATTGGGCAAAACCGGATCCTCGCAGCAACTCTCGTAGAAACTGAACCAATCTTTCAAGAAAAGATGCAAACAATGTCTGAAAAAACCGTAAATCTGGAATCAACAATCGATCGCTTTCTCACATCGATTCCACCAGGCTATTACACGATCGCCAATGTCGAAGGGTTAAAAAAAAAATTAAAGCACCCTCAAACCCTGTTGGTGGATGTGCGAGAACCCTCTGAGTATAAATCTGGACATATACCTGATGCCATCAATATTCCCCTCCAAACCCTGGCGCAGAATCTGGAGCAAATTCCGCACGATCGCTCGCGATGTGCTGTACTGTTCCGCCGGTTATCGAGCGGCAATGGGAGTAATGACACTGCACTTATTGGGTTATGAGAATGTCCAGGGGTTTCCACCTAGCTTTGCAGGTTGGAAAACCGCAGGAGAAGCGATCGCTTCTAGTTAAAATTCGGAATTTTTACTCTGCAATTGCCAAAGCTTTTAACTTACTTTAAGAGGATTTTTTTGATGAACTCTATCTGCTTTAACGGGTTGAAAATTCACCCGCTGCGCTGGCTGCTAGCTGCTTTAATCTGCGTTTCACTGGTTGTCTGGACTCCCTTACACGCTTTTGCATCTTTGACGCAAATCGAAGAATATCCAGGGCAAATGCTCTACCAATCCCGACAAACCCTGCAAGATCGGAACGGAAATTCCTGGCAGGCGATCGCCTTTAAGCGCATCCATCCCGAAGGTACTTCTACTGTCTCTCTGCGCGTCGTGGGCTTTCCTGGTGCGGTGGAATTCGATCGCACTCAACCGCTTACCTTCACAACATCTATGGGCGAAACTATAACCGCCAAGGATATTTCTAGCGAAATTTCTCAGGACACACTAACCCCAGCGAATGTTGCAGAATATGACATTCAGCTTGCCCTACCTCAGTTACAAGCGGAGATTCCCCTGCAAATGACATTACCAACCATCGACGGTGAATCCGTCAGCTTATCTGTTCCCTCTACTGCAATTCAGGAATGGCAAACCTTGATTAGCCATTGATTAAAACCTGATACAAACTTGAGAAAAAAAATACTGAGAAGTACATCATGAACTTATTCACTGTTGATGAATTGACCACTTTAACCACAGCGTCAAACTCGACCTGTATCTCGATCTATGCGCCAATGGAGCGTTTAGGAATCGAAACCCAGCAAAATCCGATTCGGTTAAAGAATTTGGTTCGACAAGCGGTCGAAAAATTGCTGGCGATGGGACTGCCCGAACAGGATGCCAAAGAGTTGCTGCAACCCATCTACGAACTAGATATAAATAGTTAATAAATTTTCCCAGGAGTCAAAAATGAATGCACAAGACCTTATAGACACTGCAAGGATGCTGGTTGCCGACTACAAAGGTCTGCTGGCGATGGATGAAAGTAATCCAACCTGTAACAAACGATTTGCAAAGTTAGGTATTCCCCAGACCGAGGAAGCCCGACGCGCCTATCGAGAATTGATTATCACCACGCCCAGTCTTGGTGAGTACATTAGTGGCGCGATCCTTTACGATGAAACGATCCGCCAGCAAAAGCAAGATGGCACGCCCTTTGTGCAAGTCATCACCGAAGCGGGAATCATTCCTGGCATCAAAGTTGACATTGGTGCTAAGGATATGGCGGGTCATCCTGGAGAGAAGATCACCGAAGGTCTGGATGGATTGCGCGATCGCCTCAAGGAATATTTTCAAATGGGCGCTCGTTTTGCCAAGTGGCGCGCGGTGATTGCGATCGGCTCTGACATTCCCAGCCAGGGTTGCATCGAAGCCAACGCGCAAGCATTAGCTCGCTATGCTGCCTTGTGCCAGGAAGCGGGACTGGTTCCCATTGTTGAGCCAGAAGTGCTGATGGATGGAGCGCATACCTTGGAACGATGCAGCAAGGTGACGGAGGAGGTGCTGCACTGCGTCTTCAACCAACTCTACACGCAACGGGTAATGCTGGAGGGCATGATTCTGAAGCCCAATATGGTGCTTCCGGCATTGACCTGTCCTCAGCAAGAATCGGTGGACGAGGTGGCTGATGCTACGGTGAACTGTCTGTTGCCGACGGTTCCCGCTGCCGTGCCGGGGATTGCGTTTCTGTCAGGGGGTCAATCCAGTGAACCTGCCTCGGCGCGTTTGAATGCCATGAATTTTAGATTCAAATCGCGATCGCCTTGGGCATTGACGTTTTCCTTTGGTCGTGCCATCCAGCAACCAGCGTTAGATATTTGGCAAGGCAAAGAGGCGAATGTGTCAAAGGCACAGCAGGCTTTGTTGCATCGAGCTAAGTGCAATTGGGCAGCGCGTCAGGGGGAATACAGTGCGAAACACCATGAATAAACCATTAAATCGGGTTCCAGAAGTCACGATTTACTTTTGGATTATCAAGGTTTTAGCGACAACCGTTGGCGAAACCGCAGCAGATTTATTATCCACGACACTGGGGTTTGGTCTAGCAAATACTTCCTATATCATGAGTGGGATATTGCTGGTAGTGCTACTCAATCAGTTTAGGCTAAAACGCTATGTTCCAGTTAGTTACTGGCTTGCGGTAGTTCTTGCCAGTGTTGTAGGCACGCTCATCACCGATCGACTTGTGGATAAGCTTGGAGTGAGTTTGGTTACAACGAATATCATTTTTGGGATTGCCTTAGCGATCGTGTTTGCGATTTGGTATGCCAACGAAAAGACGCTGGCAATGCACTCGATTAATACTGCAAAACGGGAGATTTTCTACTGGATCGCTATTTTACTTGCGTTTGCATTAGGGACTGCAACTGGAGATTATCTTGCAGAGGCACTAAATTTAGGCTATCTCCAAGCTTTATTGCTGTTTGGTGCTGCGATCGCACTTACAGCTATCGGTTACTACTACTTGAGATTAAACGCAGTCTTGGCATTTTGGATTGCCTACATTTTGACTCGTCCCTTAGGAGCATCACTTGGTGATTTGCTGACACAACCTCACGCAAGTGGTGGTTTTGGCTATGGATCGACTAAGACCAGCATCCTTTTTCTGTCTGTCATTGTAAGTCTAGTAGCTTATCTAAGTTTCAAGCAAAAGCGAACTAGAGCGGCAATGGAAGGGACGGACGCATGAACACCAGCCTTTCTAATTCCCTAAGCCTTTACCTGATTCGGCACGGTGAAACCGAGTGGGCGCTCGACCGTCGGCACACAGGTCTCACGGATATTCCGTTGACTACAAACGGCGAGTCCGAGGCACGGGCACTCGGCAAACACCTCCGGGATATCCAGTTTTCCCATGTGCTGACCAGCCCACTCCAGCGTGCCCGCCAAACCTGTGAGTTGGCGGGGTTGGATCGAGTCCCGGAAATTGAACCAGATCTGGTCGAATGGGACTATGGCGATTACGAAGGAAAGAAATCCGTAAATATTCGCAAGGAGCGCCCGGACTGGAATGTTTTTCGGGATGGTTGTCCGCATGGTGAAATGCCCACCCAAATTTCCGATCGCGCCGATCGACTCATCGCTCGTCTTCGCATTCTGGACGGAAATATTGCACTCTTTTCTCACGGTCAGTTCGGCGGCGTTTTGGCGACACGCTGGATCGGGTTAGCGGTGGATGAAGCGCAGCATTTCCCCATTGGCACGGCATCAATCAGTATTTTCTCCTTCGATTCCCATCACCTCACAGTGCCGATTATCGCTTTGTGGAATGCCGCCGCCGCTCACGCCTTATGGAATGCCGCCGCTCACGCCTTATAAAACTGCCAAGACCGTTCGTAACCAACCAATAGGAACTCGCTATGCGTCAGAAATTTGCGATCGGAAACTGGAAAATGCACACCACTACAGCCGAAGCCAGCCATCTGGCAATGGCGATCGCGGCTGGTATGGGTACTGATGATAGTGTTACCGTCGCTGTTTGTCCACCGTTTCCCTATCTGGCTCTGGTTGGGGAAATCCTCAAGGGCAGCCGGGTTGCGCTTGGCGCACAGAACCTCTATCCCGCCAAAGAAGGCGCATTCACAGGCGAGGTCAGCCCCACGATGCTCCTCGATCTCGGCTGCCGGTACGCGATCCTCGGACACAGCGAGCGCCGACACATACTGGGCGAATCGGATGCGTTCATTCACCACAAAGTACAGGTCGCCCTGGATGCTGGACTCGATGTGATTTTTTGCATCGGCGAAACCCTAGCCGAACGTCAGGCAGATCAGACCGAAACGGTGATCGATCGGCAATTGCTTCAGGGCTTAGACGGACTCTCAGCAGCAACGTTAACCCACCTGAGTATTGCCTATGAGCCCGTCTGGGCGATCGGCAGTAGCGGACACCACGCTACACCACAGCAGGTTCAGGACGCGCACGCGGTGATTCGGCATCGATTTGGTCAGATATTCGGGGCGCGATCGGCTCAGACCCTGGCGATCCACTACGGCGGTAGCGTTAATCCAGAGAATGCCGATGGGTTGCTGAGCCGACCCGGTGTGGATGGTGTTCTCATCGGCGGCGATAGCCTGAAGGCAGAGCCGTTTTTAGCCATCG
Source organism: Cyanobacteriota bacterium (assembly GCA_043767465.1). GTDB lineage: Bacteria > Cyanobacteriota > Cyanobacteriia > Cyanobacteriales > Microcoleaceae > Microcoleus. The sequence goes on along the minus strand of JAYUGZ010000156.1, from coordinate 36,058 downwards.
TTCAGGCGGCGATCCGTCAGACCCAAACCCCAGTGGAGGCAGCATGACCCCGATCGCGCCCCTGACCCAGCGTGGGGCATGGCAAGCCCTCAAAGCTCATTATCCGAAAGTCGAGGCGTTGCATCTACGGCAGCTCTTTGCAGACGATCCAAGGCGCGGGGAGCGCCTGACCATGGAGGCGATCGGCATCTACTTCGACTATGCAAAGCACCGCATCACGGATGAGACGCTCACCCTCTTGCTGCAATTGGCGGTGGAGTCTGGTCTGCGATCGCGCATCGATGCCATGTTTCGTGGTGACAAAATCAACGTCACAGAAAAGCGGGCGGTGCTACACATAGCCCTACGCGCTCCCAAAGGGCAGGTCATCACTGTGGACGGCGAGGACGTTGTACCCGAAGTTCATGCCGTGCTCGATCGGATGGCTGACTTTTCTACTCAAGTACGCAGTGGAGCGTGGAAAGGATGCACTGGTAAGCGCATCCGCAACATCGTCAATATCGGCATCGGTGGCTCGGATTTAGGCCCCGTGATGGCCTATGAAGCATTGCGACACTATAGCCAGCGCGACCTGACCGTCCGCTTTGTTTCCAACATTGACAGCACCGCTTTCGTTGAGGCTACCCACGACCTCGACGCGGCGGAGACACTGTTCATCATTGCGTCGAAGACGTTTACGACTCTGGAGACGATGACCAACGCACATACGGCGCGAGACTGGTTGCGGGCGACGTTGAACCAGCCCGCTGCGGTTGCCAGACATTTTGTTGCGGTTTCGACCAACGCCGAGGCGGTGGCTCAGTTTGGCATTGACACCGCCAATATGTTCGAGTTTTGGGATTGGGTTGGTGGACGGTACTCTATGGACTCGGCGATCGGACTCTCGACAATGATTGCCATTGGTTCCGACCATTTTCGCGCCATGCTCGACGGTTTCCACCAGATGGACGAGCATTTTCGCACGGCTCCCTTCGATCGCAACTTACCCGTACTCATGGGGCTTCTGGGTCTCTGGAACAACAACTTTTTTGGTGCTCAGACGGTAGCGGTGCTGCCCTATGAGCAGTATTTAAAGCGTTTCCCAGCTTACCTCCAGCAGTTGACGATGGAGAGTAATGGCAAGCACGTTACGCGAGATGGGCAAGCAATCGCCTGCCAAACTGGGCCGATTTACTGGGGAGAGCCGGGAACCAATGGGCAGCACTCCTTCTACCAACTGATTCATCAGGGGACTAAGCTTATCCCCTGTGACTTTATCGGGTTTGTGAAGCCGCTTAACCCACTTGGAGTCCACCATGACGTACTTTTTGCCAATATGTTTGCCCAGTCCGAGGCACTTGCCTTTGGCAAAACGGCAGAGGAAGTCGAGGCTGAGGGCATACCAGACTGGTTAGTGCCGCATCAAACCTTTGAAGGCAACCGTCCATCCAGCACCATCCTTCTGGAACGGTTGACTCCAGCAGCACTGGGGAAGCTCGTTGCCTTCTACGAACACAGCGTTTTTACTCAAGGTGTCCTTTGGAATATCGACTCCTTTGACCAGTGGGGAGTCGAACTGGGAAAGGCGCTGGCCGCAAAAATCATTCCTGAACTTGAAACTGAGGAGATGAACTCACTCAAGCACGATAGTTCAACCAATACGCTGATTCAGCACTATAGGAAAGCCAAATTTCATGACTAACGTAATCCATTTCGTACAGCTATTTAGAAGACAGAAATCAGTGTTTGATTGTGAAAGATGGTGGGCGGAGGATAACCTCGAATCCATCAATCTTCGAGCAGGCGATCGCATCTCCAAGATGACAATACCGAAAAAACAAGAGACGCAATTATGAAAGACAATCCTCTAAAACAATTGGGAACCCTCGGTCAGTCTCTTTGGCTAGATTACATCCGACGCGATTTGATTGTTGGCGGCAAACTTCGACGTTTGATCGTGGAAGATGGCTTACGGGGCATGACCTCAAACCCATCCATTTTTGAGAAGGCGATCGCAGGCAGCCATGATTACGACGAGGATATTCGGGTCATGGCACTTCAGGGCAAAAGTGCTGAAATAATCTATGAAACCATCAGCCAGAATGATGTGCAGAGTGCTGCCGACGAATTCCGAACTCTCTACGATCGGACTGACGGTAAAGATGGCTATGTCAGCCTAGAGGTCAATCCCCACCTTGCCCACAACACCACTGGTACCATCGAGGAAGCCCGTCGGTTGTGGAGCGCGCTGAACCGACCGAATGTCTTAATTAAGGTTCCTGCTACAGCCGCAGGGTTGCCTGCGATCGAGCAACTCATCCACGAGGGAATTAGCGTTAACATCACGCTGTTGTTCGGATTGCCTCGCTATCGGCAGGTGGCGGAAGCTTATGTCGCTGGGATTGAAGCGCGCATAGCCCAAGAAAAACCCGTGAAACATATCGCCTCGGTGGCTAGTTTCTTTATCAGTCGGATTGATGCGCTGGTAGATCCGCTGCTAGAAAAACTCATTGCCCAAGGCGACAAGGATGCAATCCTCGCCCACAAGGTTCATGGGCAGGTTGCCATTGCCAGCGCAAAAATGGCTTATCAAATCTACAAGGAAATATTCGGTAGTAATCGGTTTAAGAATCTGGCTACTCAGGGCGCTCGCATCCAACGACTACTCTGGGCTAGCACCAGCACCAAGAACCCAGATTACAGTGACGTGAAATACGTTGAGTCCCTCATCGGACCGGACACGATCGACACCATCCCAATGGAAACCCTTGATGCTTATCGCGATCGCGGAGAGCCGCAAGCCCGTCTCGAACAAGATGTCACGGTAGCTGGTTGGGTATTGGAGCAACTGCCATCATTGGGCATTAATATCGACCAAGTAACGCAGCAACTTGAGGATGAGGGTGTCGATAAATTTAACCACTCGTTCGACAAGTTGATCGAAACCGTAACACAAAAGCTACCAGGACACTTAGAGGGAAAGTCATGAAGACAAGTCCCTTGGCTGGAAAGCCTGCACCCTTGGAACTATTAGTCGATGTGCCACGGCTTATCACCGCCTACTACACCGAGGTTCCTGACCCGTCCGTACCAGAACAACGAGTGACGTTCGGCACCTCCGGGCATCGTGGCTCATCCTTCAAACTGGCTTTCAACGAATGGCACATTCTCGCGATTACCCAGGCGATTTGCCTCTACCGCACGCGACAAAAAATCACTGGCCCGCTGTATCTCGGCATTGATACGCACGCGCTTTCCGTTCCGGCTTGCGCCACTGCGCTTGAGGTGCTGGCAGCAAATGGTGTCGAAGTGATGCTTGCTGAAGGCGATGAATACACCCCAACCCCAGTGATTTCCCATGCGATCCTGACCTACAACCGCCAGCGAAGAAGCGGATTCGCCGATGGGATTGTAATCACACCCTCCCACAATCCGCCCCATGACGGTGGCTTCAAATACAACCCACCCAGTGGCGGCCCAGCCGACACCAGCATCACTGATTGGATTGAAGCGACGGCAAATGGGCTGCTGGAAGCCCGACTTCAGGGCGTGAAACGTATACCCTACGAGCAGGCTCTGCGATCGGCCACGACGCACCGACACGACTATGTAACCGCCTACGTCAATGACCTGGACAAGGCGATCGACCTGGACAGTATTCGCAGTGCAACGATCCATCTCGGTGTCGATCCGCTTGGCGGTGCCGGTGTCCACTACTGGGGGCGAATCGCGGAGCGCTATGGTTTGAACCTGACGGTTGTCAATGAAACGATCGATCCCACCTTTCGTTTCATGACAGTGGATTGGGATGGTCAGATTCGGATGGATCCCTCTTCGCCCTATGCGATGCAACGACTGATTGGGATGAAGGATCGCTTTGATCTGTCCTTCGCCTGCGACACCGACTACGATCGCCATGGGATTGTGACCAAACGCGAAGGCTTGCTGCCGCCTAATCATGACCTCTGTGCGGCGATTTCCTATCTTTTTCAAAACAGACCGCAGTGGCACGAGCCAATGGCGATCGGCAAAACGATCGTGAGCAGCCAGATGATCGATCGGCTTGCTGGATGGCTCGGTCGTCAGCTCTTTGAGGTGCCGGTTGGCTTTAAGTGGTTTGTGGAAGGCTTGCTGGATGGCTCGCTGGGCTTTGCGGGCGAAGAGAGTGCGGGTTCGGTGTTTGCTCGTCTAGATGGCAGCGTCTGGACAACGGACAAGGACGGCTTTGTTCCCTGTTTGCTGGCAGCGGAAATCATGGCAAGAACGGATTGCGATCTCGGCGAAATCTACCAGAAACTTACTCACGAGTTTGGTGAACCCGCCTACGATCGCATTCAGGCACCTGCTACGCCAGAGGAAAAGAAACGGTTGGCAAACCTTTCACCGCCCCAGGTGACGCTCACCGAACTAGCGGGCGAAAAAATCCAGACGATCCTCACCCATGCACCGGGTAACGGTGCTCCCATCGGTGGATTGAAAGTAGTGACCGAAAATGGCTGGTTCGCTGCGCGTCCGTCAGGCACCGAGCCGATTAACAAGATCTATGCCGAGAGCTTCCGGGGAGCAGAGCATCTGCGTCAAATCCTTGAGGCAGCGCAAACGATCGTCACTGCTACTTTAGCATCACCTCAGAAGCCAGGAATTACGGCCGAGCCAAGCATAAAGGAGAACCCATGAGTCCAAAAACACCTTTGAGTATGTCGAACAACCGTTTTTTCCCGACAGATATCGAGGGCTTCGACTCCCTCGCAGAACTGGCTCTAGATATGCGCTGGTCGTGGAATCATACCACCGATGAAGTGTGGCGGCAGCTCGATCCTGTGCTTTGGGAGATGACCCAAAACCCTTGGGCTATCCTCCAGACCGTCTCCCGCGATCGCATTGAGCGAGTGTTAGCTAATCCAGGGTTTCGCCAACAGGTGGATGACCTAGTGCAGACCCAGCGGCAAGTATTGGCGAACCCCGCCTGGTATCAGGAAACTTACCCGAACTCTCCCTTGAAATGTGTCGCGTATTTCAGCATGGAATTCATGTTGAGTGAAGCGTTGCCCATTTACTCAGGTGGACTCGGCAATGTCGCTGGCGATCAGCTTAAAGCCGCCAGTGACCTGGGCGTGCCAGTGGTGGGTGTGGGATTGCTCTACCAGCAGGGCTATTTTCGTCAGGTGATTGACAAGGATGGCGCGCAGCAAGCCCTCTATCCCTACAATGACCCTGGACAGTTGCCGATTTCGCCGTTGCGCCATCCGAACGGCGAATGGTTGCGGCTAGAGATCGTTTTACCTGGTTACTCGGTTTGGCTACGCGCCTGGCAGGTTCAGGTTGGCAGAGTCAAACTTTACCTGCTAGACAGCAATGACGCAGCGAACTTTCCTGCCCATCGCGGCATTACCAGCGAGCTGTATGGTGGCGGCCCAGAGTTACGCCTCCAGCAAGAAATGCTGCTGGGCATTGGTGGCTGGCGATTGCTCGCTGCCCTGAACATCCAACCCGAAGTCTGTCATCTCAATGAAGGCCACGCGGCGTTCGCCATTTTGGAACGCGCCCATAGCTTCATGCAAGCAAACAAGCAGCCCTTTGACGTTGCCCTAGCTGCCACGCGATCGGGAAACCTGTTCACCACCCACACGGCAGTAGCGGCTGGCTTTGACCGCTTCGATCCAGCGCTCATCGAACAGTACCTCGGCGGTTATGCCCAGGACAAGCTAGGCATTACAGTCCACGACTTGCTGGCTCTGGGTCGCCAGAATCCCAATGATTCGTCGGAGCCTTTCAATATGGCTTATTTAGCCGTCCGGGGCAGCGGGGCAGTGAATGGCGTGAGTCGTTTGCATGGAAAAGTCAGTCGGCAACTTTTTGAGCCACTTTTTCCCCGCTGGCCGGAGTCCGAAGTACCCATTGGCTATGTGACCAACGGTGTCCATATGCCAACGTGGGACTCGGCTGCATCCGACGATCTCTGGACGAAAGCCTGTGGCAAAGACCGCTGGTTGGGCATGACGGAAACCCTTGAACAGGATATTCGCTGCGTTTCCGACCACATCCTTTGGCAATTTCGCCTCGCTGCCAGCAAATCTCTAGTGGAATATGCACGCCAGCGTTTAGCCCAGCACTATGCCGCTGCTGGTGCTTCGACCGAGACGGTTGAGCAAGCGAGGCATCTCTTCGATCCCAATGCCTTAACACTGGGCTTTGCCCGTCGCTTTGCCACCTACAAACGACCAAACCTGCTGTTGCATGATCGCGATCGCCTGCTGCGTCTCTTGAGCAATCCACAGCGCCCAGTACAACTGATCATCGCTGGCAAAGCACACCCGGCAGACCAGGCGGGGCAAGCCCTGATTCAGGAATGGGTACAGTTCATCCGGCAACCCCAGACGCGCCCCCATGCCATCTTTCTCAGTGACTATGACATGATGCTGACCGAGCATCTGGTGCAGGGGGTGGATGTGTGGATTAACACGCCACGGCGACCCTGGGAAGCCTGCGGTACAAGCGGTATGAAGGTGCTCGTCAATGGCGGTATCAATATCTCTGAGTTGGATGGTTGGTGGGCGGAAGCCTACAGTCCTGAAGTCGGGTGGGCGTTGGGGGATGGTCAGGAACATGGCAACGATCCTGCCTGGGACGCGGTTGAAGCCAACGCGCTCTACGATCTGCTAGAGCAGGAAGTGATCCCGGAGTTTTATACCCGCGACGACAGCGGCATCCCCACCGCCTGGGTCAAGCGGATGCGAAACAGCATGGCGCAATTGACACCCCGATTCTCCGCAAACCGCACGGTGCAGGCTTATACCGAGCAGTATTACCTTCCGGCAGCAACGACCTACTGCGATCGCACGGCGAACAACGGCGCAGAGGGCAGACAAATTGTTGATTGGCAGCACGATCTAAACCAGCAATGGAACACACTTCGCTTTGGCGAAATGCAGGTGGTGAGCAACGCCGAGACTCACACATTCACCACTGAAATCTCTTTCGGCAAGCTTGACCCGACCCTTGTACGGGCAGAGCTATACGTCAACGGAGCGAACAGTGGCGACAAGGAGCGACAGGGGATGACGTGCCATCACCCATTGCCCGATATCAACGGTGGTATTTTTAGCGCCCAAGTGCCTGCAACCCGCCCAGCCAGCGACTATACGGCACGGGTTGTACCCCACTGCGACGGCGTTGCGATCCCACTGGAAGCAAGACGAATCCTGTGGCAGCGATGATTAATTTTTGAATAGAGGATTGCAAATTGAAAGGCTAGTTCAGAAAAAAATTACGGTTATCAAATTCAAGTGTCTAACTCATTGAGGTCATTGAAATGAAAACAATTAACTCTCATCCATTATTTGGCTATCAACTTGAAGCGGGAACGCCGATCGCGATTACATCCCAAAGCACCGGAAAGCGCGATCCCAAATCAAGTAGTTAATGGCCGCATAGGGGTTGTAGAGCCTTGATAGTAAGGCACGATCCAACTACCAGCAAGTGCTTTTGAGCAAACACGCCGCCTCCCTACTTACATGGCTGCTGACGTTTTTACCGACTATATACCCATAGCAACCATGATGAAAGAGCCTCAACGCGAACTGCAAGACTATATCTCGGAGATATCCGCCCGCGCTGACGTGCAGGTGGGTTCTCCCTTGCCGTTTGGCACCCAGGAAACGGGCGGAGGGGTAAATTTCGCCCTTTTCAGCCGAGATGCCAGCCGCGTTCGACTCGAATTGTTTGACCATCCCGAAGATGCCGTGCCTGCCCGGTCGATCGATCTTGATGCCGCGTGCCATCGTACTGGCGATGTCTGGCACGTTTGGGTGAAGGGAATCAGTTCCGGTCAATTCTATGCCTACCGCGTGGATGGACTTTACGCACCCAGTGAAGGGCATCGGTTCAATTTCAATCGGCTGCTCCTCGATCCCTGTGCGATCGCGATTTCGCAACTGCCGACCTGGGCGTTTGCAGCAGCACGCGGCTATGACCCATTGACACCAGAGCAGGACTTGTCTTTCTCAACCTTAGACAATGCCGGGTCGATGCCAAAATGTATCTTTCTCAACGAGTCCTTCGAGTGGGAGGGAGACCGTCCACCCCAGCATCCGTGGTCGAAGACCATAATCTATGAACTGCATCTGCGTGGCTTTACCATTCATCCCACGTCGGGCGTGGAGCATCCGGGCACCTATCGCGGGCTGATGGCAAAGATTCCTTATCTCAAAACCCTGGGTGTTACTGCTGTGGAACTGATGCCCGTCCAGGAGTTCAATGACACAACTATCCCGCGCCGCAATCCACAAACGAACCAACCGCTGAAGAATTACTGGGGCTACGATCCGGTGGTTTTCTTTGCACCCAAAGCATCCTATAGCAGTGCGGGCGGCTTGGGGCAGCAGAAACTGGAGTTCAAGGAAATGGTGCGGGCGTTTCACCAGGCAGATATCGAAGTGATTCTGGATGTGGTATTCAATCACACGGCAGAGGGTAACGAACTGGGGCCAACGCTCTGTTTTCGTGGCATGGCTAACGCGATTTTTTACACCCTGGAAGGCGACAAACGCTACTACAAGAACTATACGGGGACAGGCAACACCGTCAACGCCAACCATCCGGTAGTGCGAGACCACATCTTGACCGCGTTGCGTTATTGGGTACTTGAGATGCACGTGGATGGCTTCCGGTTTGACCTGGCATCGATACTCGGTCGAGATGAATCGGGCAACTTGCTCACTAATGCCCCCTTGCTGGAACGAATTGCCGAAGACCCGATCTTAAGAGACGTGAAAATCATCGCTGAAGCGTGGGATGCCGCTGGTGCGTATGAGGTGGGTAGTTTTTCAGAGCGGCGCTGGTCGGAATGGAACGGTCGCTACCGAGACGATGTGCGGCGGTTCTGGCGGGGCGATGAGGGGATGCTAGGTTTGTTTGCCAGCCGCCTCTGCGGTAGTGCTGACATCTACACCCGCTCTGGCAAGGGTCCCGATGGCAGCATCAATTTCGTCACCTGTCACGATGGCTTTACACTCAACGACCTGGTGAGCTATCGCGACAAGCACAATGAAGCCAACGGAGAAAACAACCAGGACGGCAGTGACGCTAATTACAGCGAGAACTACGGCGTGGAAGGCGAGACGACGGATGCTGAGATTACGTCCATCCGAAAACGCCAGATCAAGAATTTCCTGCTCACCCTGCTGATCTCGCGCGGTGTGCCCATGCTGCTCGGCGGGGACGAATTTCGCCGCACCCAAGGCGGCAACAATAACGCCTACTGCCAGGATAACGAAACGAGTTGGCATGACTGGCGCAGTCTGGAACAGCACCAGGAGATTTTTCGCTTCACCTGTGGACTGATCGCCTTTCGGTGTGCCCATCCGATTCTCAGTCAGGAGCAGTTCTATACCGATGCCGCTCTCCAGTGGTTTGCTCCCCAAGGCGGCTTGCCCAACTGGTTCGACGCGAAGGCAAAGCAGTTTGCCTGTCTGATCCATGAAGATGAACAGCACGCACTTTGCCTGTTGTTCAATACTGGCACAGATGCCGTGGCTTTCAGGTTGCCCCCAGCACTGCCGGGGACTCAGTGGCATCTAGCTGTCGATACCGCTGGCAAAGCGCCCCACGATTTGTTTGCTGCGGGGGAGGAACCGCTTTGGAACGATCCACAAACGTATCCTCTCAGCCCCCGATCGAGTGTCATCCTGCTGTCTCGACGCATACCTGAGCAACGATCGCCAATTACCTTAATGGAGTCCGAATGAAACCCACAAAACCACCGATCCTAACAATCAATGGCGGCTCATCGAGCATCAAGTTCGCGTTGTTCGAGTTTGGCGACTCTCTCCACCGGATGCTAGCAGGTGGGATCGATCGGATTGGGCTACCGGATGCGACCTTGCAGGTTAAAGGGGTAAATCCGGCAGACAACGTATCACGATTGATCGCGGCATCGGATTACACGGCGGCAGTTGCCATTCTCATGGATTGGCTGGAGGGACATTGTGGGCGTGATGCCTTGACTGCGGTGGGGCATCGGATCGTGCATGGAGGGCCGACCTATAGCCAGCCCCAGCGCATCACTCCGGCAATGCTTGAGGAACTGCACCGGATCAGTCCCTTCGACCCTGAACATCTGCCGGAGGAGATCCAGTTGACAGAGGCATTTCACCACCGCTTTCCATATCTGCCCCAAGTTGCCTGTTTCGACACGGCGTTTCACCATGACTTGCCGCGCGTCGCCCAGATGTTAGCCATCCCACGCCGTTACGAAGCACAGGGCGTGCGACGATACGGGTTTCACGGGTTGTCCTATGCGTTCCTGATGGCAGAACTGTCCCGCCTGGACGGAACGGCAGCGGCACACGGTCGGGTGATCCTCGCTCACCTGGGGAATGGCGCGAGTCTGGCGGCGGTGCATCACGGCAAACCTGTGGACACCAGCATGAGCTTTACCCCAACCGCTGGGGTGCCGATGAGTACGCGCTCCGGCGATCTCGATCCGGGGCTGTTAGGTTATCTGGCGCGCACCGAACAAATGAGCGTCAAGCAATTCAATGAGATGGTTCATTTCCAGTCTGGGTTACTGGGTATATCCGAAACCAGTGCCGACATGCGTGACTTGCTCGATCTCGAACTGGAAGATGTTCGTGCGGCTGAAGCGATCGCGCTGTTTTGTTACCAGGTGAAGAAATGGATCGGTGCTTTTGCGGCGGCATTGGGCGGCGTGGACACATTAGTGTTTGCAGGGGGCATCGGGGAGAATGCCCCCACAGTCCGCAGCCGGATTTGCGATGGCTTAGGCTTCCTGGGCATCGAACTCAACGAAGGGCGAAATGTGGCGAATCAGGGCGTGATTTCGATGGAAACCAGTCGGGTTAATGTCCGCGTGATGCCCACGGATGAAGCATTCACGATCGCCAAGTCTGTATGTTGTGTTCTCGGCTTGGTCGGTAACAGCCGACTCGAACCATCGTGACAAAAACCTTTTCCCCATAAACGTTCCATCAAATAAATACCAAAGGAATACCCATGACGAAACCCATTACCGATCGACCCAAAGCTCCCAAAGCAAGTCCTGATCCGAAAGACGATCTGAAAACCCTGCCTATGGATCAACTAGAGGCAAAACTGGAGTCATCGCCAGAAGGTCTCAGTCAAGACGAGGCGAGTAAACGGCTGAAGCAGTATGGACCCAATGAGATTAAAGAAGAGAAAACCAATCCATACCTGAAATTCCTCAGCTATTTTTGGGGACCGATTCCGTGGATGATCGAGGTGGCAGTAATTCTGTCAGGCGTGGTAAGACACTGGGCAGATTTTTTCATCATTCTGCTGTTGCTAGTTTCCAATGCCGTAGTTGGCTTTTGGGAAGAACACGAGGCGGGGAATGCGATCGCCGCCCTAAAGGCAAAGCTGTCCGTCACAGCGCGGGTGAAGCGGGATGGCAAGTGGACTACACCCCCAGCGCGTGAGTTGGTACCAGGGGATGCGATCCGCTTGCGATTAGGTGACGTTGTGCCAGCGGATGCACGCCTCCTAGAGGGGGACGCGGTGGAGGTAGACCAGTCCGCGCTGACGGGTGAATCGTTGCCCGCTACGCGCAAGTCTGGTGAGGCGGTCTTTTCCGGCTCGATCGTGCGTAAAGGTGAAATTGGGGCGATCGTCTATGCTACGGGCGAGCAGACCTACTTCGGCAAGACGGCGCAACTGGTACAAACGGCACACACCACGAGCCACTTCCAAAAGGCGGTTTTGAAGATCGGCAACTACCTGATCTTGCTCGCACTGGCACTGGTAACGTTGATTGTGACGATCGCGATTTCGCGGGGCGACCCGCTCCTGACCACCTTGCAGTTCGCGCTGGTGCTGACCGTAGCTGCAATTCCGGTGGCGATGCCGACCGTGCTATCGGTGACGATGGCAGTGGGGGCGCGCCTCCTCGCGAAGAAACAAGCGATCGTCAGCAAGCTAGTGGCGATCGAGGAATTGGCAGGTGTGGATATGTTGTGTGCGGACAAGACGGGCACGCTAACTCAAAACAAACTGACGCTGGGCGATCCGTTTTGCGCGAACAATATTTCCGCCGAGCAAGTGATTCTCGATGGCGCGTTGGCATCGCGCAGTGAAAACAACGACACCATCGATCTGGCGGTCATTGGTGGACTAAAGAGTAAAGACGCGATGCAGGGCTATGAGATCCAACATTTTCAGCCCTTCGACCCAGTGCATAAACGCACTGAAGCGACAGTGAAGGGCAAGGACGGCAAAGTGTTTAAAGTGACGAAGGGTGCGCCGCAGGTGATCTTGGCTCTAGCAGAACAGGCTGGACAAGGGAAAGCCACTGACAAAAAGGCAGTCGAAAAGGCGGTCAACGACTTCGCGGCGCGTGGCTTTCGCTCGTTGGGCGTGGCTCGCGCTGATGGTGACGGCAAATGGCAGTTTGTGGGTGTATTGCCATTGTTCGATCCACCAAGGGACGATGCCAAGTCAACCATTGCCACCGCAGGCAAAATGGGAGTTCAGATCAAGATGGTAACGGGGGATGCCCTCGCGATCGCGCATGAAACGGCTACAAAACTGGGGATGGGTGCAAACATCCTGGATGCTAGCAGCCTAGGCGACGTTAAGCAGCAGGCGACGGATGAGTCTGCGGAGGCGATCGAGAAAGCGGACGGTTTCGCCCAGGTGTTCCCTGAACACAAATTCCACATTGTGGATGTCCTGCAAAAGCGCGGACACATCGTCGGGATGACGGGCGATGGTGTGAATGATGCCCCGGCGCTGAAGCAGGCGGACTGTGGCATTGCCGTTTCAGACGCGACCGATGCAGCACGGGCAGCAGCAGACATCGTCTTGATGACACCGGGACTGTCGGTGATTATTGATGCGATCAAGGAGAGCCGCCGCATTTTCCAACGCATGAACAGTTACGCAATCTATCGCATCGCCGAGACGCTGCGCGTGCTGTTCTTCATGACGCTGGCGATCCTGTTCTTCAACTTCTATCCCTTGACGGCGGTGATGATTGTCTTGCTAGCGTTGCTTAACGACGGCGCGATTCTGTCCATTGCCTATGACAACGTGCAGTACAAAGATCAGCCGGAGTCCTGGGATATGCGGATGGTGCTGACGGTTTCCACCATGCTGGGAGCGATTGGTGTTGTCGCCGCGTTTGGTCTGTTTTATCTGGCTGAGCGCGTCTTCCATCTCGATCGCGCCCACATCCAGACCTTGATGTATCTGAAACTATCTGTGGCTGGACATCTGACGATTTTCCTGACGCGGACACGCGGTCCGTTCTGGTCCATCCCTCCCGCAAAGATTCTCTGGATCGCCGTACTCGGAACCCAAATTTTAGCGACGTTGATCGCGGTTTACGGTCTCTTTATGACACCACTCGGCTGGGGTTGGGCGATGTTCGTTTGGGGCTATGCCTTGGCGTGGTTCGTTGTGAATGACCGGGTGAAACTGCTCGCTTATTGGCTTTTGAGCGCGTCACGATCGAGACGCAAGAGTTCTCTAAAACCCAATACGGCCTTGAGCTGAGATCCTTGGAAATTCGGCAATAGAGGCTGAAAAGCCTTGCCAGCTCTAGGTTTCACCTTAACCCTCTTCTTTCACTCTCCGGATTAAAGAAGTAAGAAATAAGCCAGATCAAGCAGAAGAATAAAAGGGTTGGAATTGATTCACTGTAGTTTAGACTAAAAAATGATTGCAGCTAAAAGTAGCCGCCTTTGAATATCCGGCAAGCTGTTACTCAAAAACTCAAGAGGGAGAAGATTAAATAACTAATCTTGAAGACTTTTTGTGTCGAGAAACCCGTTTTTTCACAGTGGGATAGCACGGTGCCTTGGTACGTACCTTTCCTTTTTCCCAGCCGGGGGATTTTCCCCTCTGTTTGGGCATTTTTGCGGGAGTACCAATGTCAACTAAAACCGATAACATTGATTGGGCAACACGTCCAGCGGTTAAATTAATCGTAGCAGATTGCCAAGGTAATACATTCTCAACCACTAAATCCCTAGCTAGCCAGAGTTGCCAACTCATCAATGGCATTAAATCACTCCACCGCTCGGATTGTTCGGGAGTTCTCAAGTTAGGCAAAGTCCAATGCAATCGTTGCTTGACAAATCTATACCAATGATCCACTCCAAAACGTCGTAAATATGGCGTTGCTTAATACAGGTAGGAATGGCAGATTTCGGAATTGCTGCTATAGAACCCATTTGAGATCTTTTGACGCTCGACAGACAACGGGCGATCGAGTAGAATCGACAAAGTTGAGGTAATGCCAGTATCCAAGGGATATTCATGGGATATTCAAGCGATTTGACAGACAAAGAGTGGGAAATTATCGAGCCGTTACTGTCGCAGAAGAAGAAAACTCGACCGCCAGTGTGGACAAAGCGACAATTCCTCAATGGCATATTTTATCAGCTCAAAAATGGTTGTAATTGGGCGGACTTACCCAAATATCTACCGCCATATTCAACGGTCTTCTGGCATTACCAAAACTGGTGTGAGGATGGCTCAATCGAGCGGATTGAGACAGCCTTACATGGCAAGGTGCGCGAACAAGTCAAAAAAAACCGCAGTGGACGACCTTGATAATGATTGACTCACAAGCGGTAAAAAACACTTGCAATGCTAGCGTTGAGTCGAAAGGATTTTGTTTTTACAAATGCACAAATGGCATCAAAAGACATCTAGCAGTTGATATACTGGGTTTCCCCTTCTTTACTCACGCGATCGAAAGCTAGTGTATCTGACGACCAAGGTTTGATTGAAATGCTCACACAAAACATCGATTATTTCAAATCTAAACCTGTCGAGCTGCCTAAGACAACTATCTTGCTGGATAACGGATATCACCCTGAGAAACTGACTAAAGCCTTGGAGGAGATTTACCCCGAGATAATGACGAAGATTCAATTTGAACTCTCTGCCAAGCCATCAAAAGCCGAGAAGACGGCTAAAGGACAATCGGGATTTATACCTGTTGCTGCCAGATGGGTGATCGAACGCTCGAACGCTTGGGTGGAGAGATGTAAAAGCTTGGTCAAAAATTTTGACCGTACACTGGCTCGTTCCAACGCCAAGCTCCAGCTTTGTTTTATTCGGCTGATGCTCAAACGACTAGCGATCGCCTAAAAGATCTCAAATGGGTTCTATAAAGATGTAGCTCACTTCGTTCACACGCCCCTCACCGATTTACCCAAGTTTTTCTACCCTTTCCTTGGCAGTGCGATCGCACCATCCACTTCATAAACTCGGCTGTTAATTTCTCTAGCAGTATAAATATATCTCTGAACATTGCTATTGCTACTGCCCTTCCTGCTTTTTTCAAGTACCTCTATTTTTCCGTAAATGTGAGATTGTACCTTTATTTTTCATGTAAATGTGAGGTTTTATGCACAAAAACAGTATCAACAATACTCTAGGTTGCTTAACACTGTGTGCAAGAAATAGCAAGGAAGCTCACAGCTATAAGTACCGATAGCAACATAACTCAGAAAAACTCATACTTTTAAAGTTAAGAATTGTTAAATTTTGCTTTCTTTTCTAATTCGGTACACTTCAGATTTATTTAAGGATTGAATTAAATTTATTTGAAGGTAATAAATACCTTCCTTAATTAGACAAGGCTGAAAGTTGAAAAAATTGTCAAAAAGTGGGCTAACAATGGTTGAGTTGCTCTACTTCAACCTTTGGGCTGCTCAATCTCAAATCAAAAATTAGCTAACCCTCCCAAAGGATCGCTCCAAACGGGTAATAAAAACCACTGATTGTGGTGATGTCAAATAAAAAGGATAGTCCCTAAGATGGCGTGTAAAGCACACGATAGGCACAGAATATAATGCCAAGAGTCAAGAAAATATCAAATCCGAATGTCATCCTGAGCATAGATTTTGGCGGTTTATCAACTCGCGCCTTTTACCGTAAGGGTTCAGAGATGCAGGCTCATTCATTAGTAATGGAATCCCAAGTTGGCACTATCAGCCAAGACACAGCCAATGCCTTCACGAAACCTAATTTAACATCGGCAGCCCCCGAAAATATTGCCTGGGTTGCCATCGGGGATGAATGCCGCGCTGTAGGCTACCTAGCGGCTTCCCAATTCAACGCTCACATCGGCTTAGCCGGACTCAAGTACAGTACAGCCTTGTACAAAGCACTAGCAGCTTTGTGGGTAGCCTCTTGCAAACTAGATTTGGGCAATCAATTCAGCGCTGCACTCTCCGTCTTCTTACCTCCAGGCGAGTTCAACGACTCCCAGCAGTTTTTTACACTGCTCAGACAAGCTGCTAACGCCTTTGAAACCCCTTCCGGGATGATGCAGGTAACGCTAGACAAAACCCAGGCGCTTCAAGAAGGAGGCGGTATTTGTATTGCTTACAACAGCAAACTGGGAGCAGCTTTCAAGCACCAAGTAACAGCTTTCGTCATGGTAGGTTTCCGCAATGCCTCCGTCATTGTTTCAGCACGGGGAGCCGTAGGCAAAGGCAAAACCTCCGATTTAGGCATGGTGAGGTGCTGCGAGTTAGTGCAAGAGCGTACCTCTGGCTACGATTTATCTCGTTTGGCAGCAGCCATAGCTACAGCAGGCGATCGCTTTAACCGCCCTCCCTTCTACCGCATTGCTCGTAACCATGACGCAGGAGCGCGGGACACTGAAGTTGACCGTTTGGTTGAAGCAGTGAAGCTGGCAAGGAGAGACTACGCTCGAATCCTGACCTGTTGGCTAGATGAAGTGCTGCCACCGGATCTAGATGAAATAGTGTTCTGTGGCGGTACTTGCGGTTATCTGGAGCCGGAATTGAGAGCATATGCCCGCGTTGCCTACTCTTGGCACGCTGGGATTACAGTACCACCCAATCTAGACCCGCAAGGCTTGGGATATCGGTTAGCAGACTTATGGGGGCTATGGAGCTATTTCAGTTCTCAATTCGCTGCAACTTCGGACTCTGGGAACCAGAAAGTGGATTTAGCATTGGATGCGGCTAGCAGCGTTCAATCTGGAAGCAAGCAAGACAATGACTACTTAGAGGTTGCTGATAACGACTGTTCTAGCGATCGCGCATTTGGAGATACTCCTACAACCGAATATGAACGCTCTAGTTCACCGCTTTTAAGTGCTAACAGCGTAACAGAAGCCGAAGTTTCGGCAGTGGCAGGCCCTTATCGATCGCCAAAGTTCAAGGAGCGTAATTGGGGAGAAATAGCAGGAGTGCGATCGCCTATCGTGGGACAGTCTAGCACAGCAGTAGAGGAGGAGAGACATGGCTAAAGAGCGAACGAACTATTACCTGCGGTGTCAACCCTACGCTGACTCCCCCGACGGCATTTTACTCAATTATCTCCTGCACCATCCCGTTTACGACTCAAAGCGAGCAGCATTTGAGGCATTTGAGGCATTTTGGAAAGCTTTGGCGTATCAGGCGCAAAGTGCAGGTTCAGAAGAAGAAGTGCGGATACTAGGCTGGGATTGCATCAATTCTTTGCTCAATCAAGTTGATTACATTCGCACTCGCCTCGAACTCGACGGTTCGCAACTTGGAGCCTTACTGGTTTCTCGCGGGTGTGCTCACCTCCCCGGCTACCTCCCTAGTTTTGTACCAAGTGCAGGTTTCACCACAGCAAGCGAGTCAGTTCCCTCTAAACCATCTCGTCAATCTTCCCCTGCACCACAAGCTATCAGTTCGACTTTAGAACTAGAACAGATGACAGACTCAGAATTTGACCCCAGCGAGGGTGACACAGTTAATCTAGCAGGATTCGATCCGGCGATGCTAGGGCCCACCTTTAGCTAGGGAATCTAAGGAATTGAGATGGTTTTTACCTTGTCTAAGGTTTTTATTTACGAGCAACATTGTGGAGATTTTTTATGACTAATATGATTCATTTAGTTGATGGAGAAATTGGTGGTGTTGGTAAGTCTATGTGGAGTTGCCTTCTCGTAGAGTACAACAACAAGTACGACTTTCTTTATACCCTAATCGATGGCGATGCTGGCAATCCCAACGTGCAGCAGCGCTATCCCGAGTCTGCTAAAGTCATTACTTTGGCGGAAGATGAAGAAAACTTTGAGGCAGACATCATTTTCGAGACAGCTTTGCAGGCTCCTGTCATTGTCAATTTACCGGCTCGTGTTTCTTCTATCATAGATGGCTGGATTGAGACGGCGGGTTTGTTAACTGCTTCTTTTAAAGAAAAGTCAGGCATAGATGTTTGCAAATGGTTTTTGTGCAGTGGGCGTGCTGATAGTATCGAGATGTTTTTGGAATCAGTTAACCGCTTTCAAGGCCGACTGAAACACATTTTAGTCCGCAATTTTGGGGTGTGCAAAGATTGGTCTCACCTCAGCAGCCATAAAAACCTAAATAAGCTGCTTGAAGAACACAGCATTTTAGTTGTTGACTTGCCTAAACTCAGTGCTTTAGAACGAAGGTTGCTCGACACTAATAAAAGCCTGTCTCTAACAGGTGCGCTATCACATCCCAGCTTTCATTTACTCAACCAACAGCGAATGTACACTTTTCTAGAAAATACTTGTGATGCAATTGAGGCAACAAGAATTTTCAATCAAGCTCCCTATCGACCTAATCTAAAAAGTGAGAATCGTTCACGGTCAGTAGTGGTACAAGATATTAAGAAACAGCCATCAGATGAAGCTGTGTTAGATACCGAGGAACATCAGTCGGCAGGAGCCGTACCAGATTCTACCACTTGAACTGAGAAACTATTGACAGAGTTTGACCGCGCCGTAAGCATCGCCCCTTCAGGAGTCGAGAGGGGTGGGAGTGTCACTGTAATTTCAGGGATTATGAGAGGAACTTATGTCAGATGATGCAACCGGAGTTAGCGATAGAAAGATTGAAAATTTGTCAGAAGTTGAGCTTGATCATGATTTTTCTGAGGAGACTGTAGAGCATTTAGTAAATGATGAGAATTTGGAGGGTGAGGAAGATGAAAATAGTGACTCATATTTGTGGCAGCAAATAGACCAGGAGTTAACTACTGCTAAAACTTCTGCGGGAGATAACTTATTCAAATTAGCTGCACCGCCTGCTTTTGAGCATGAGCGTGAGTCTCTTATCAGTCAGGCACTCAAGGGCAAAAGTGCTGAATTTCGTTCCGAAGTTATTAACAATGCTTACCGCTACGGTTTGGATAAAAATGACCCTTTGTTTATTGTACTTCTAGCAACGGGTCAGCTTGAATTGCTCCTCGAAAAAAAGCCTCAAGAAATTGATTCATTTTTCAGGAATTGGGAGTCAAAATGGCAAGCGGAATTGAAAGACTCTGAAGCTGTTATCTCTCAAGAATTAGAGCAAGTACGGCAGCTAATTGATAACTGGGAACAAGATAGCCGGGAGTTTTTAGAACGACAGGGTAAAGCAGCAGTCAACGTACAGCACCGAAAGATTGCTAGTTCAGTTAAAACGTTAGTTCAGCAAGCTGCTTTAGAGAAAGTTGCTCACGATATTTGGTCAGTAATTTTTGGAAGTACAGCCGTATTAGGGGCAATAGCCATCGGCGTGTTTATCGGGTTGGCAATTCCCAAGTTTACTCCAGCAACACCCCTCGATCCAAAAGGGCCTCGCCAGTTAACTCTCAAAGAAGCTGTGGCAATGAATTGGGGGTTGAGTGCTGAAGGACAATTTGCAATGAAAAATGCAGAAGCTATAAAGTGGGCTATGAGTAGTGAGGGAAAATATGCTCAACAATTTATGAGTTGGAATCAAGCTTTGTTGAGTGAAAAAAATGGAAAAATGTTGTGTGAAAGTGAGGTGAATCGATTGGGAGTGACGCTAACTGTAGAAGGTAAAGCGGCGACAGATGGCTTCTGTACTTTGTGGACGAGAAATCCTAAAGAGCGAGTTTTTGCTCCCTAAGTAAGGGGAAGGGGAAGGGAGTAGGAAAAAAGTACAAAGAGGCAAGTAGGAAGGAAGTAAGCGTCAAATTCTCTTATTCTCCCCCTCCCCCACTCCCTTCCCCTTCGTTCTGTATCGCGCTTCAATCTGTTCCAAATATTGCATTTCACAAGGTGTGTGAACAACTCGCTGTTCGAGCAAATTCAAAATTTCTACCTCAAATGGGTCGAGGTTCCCTGATTCAAAGAGCCGGTTTATACGATCGCACACTTGCTTTAAGCGTGGTTCGCTCTCCAGTGGCACAACAGTTAGCGCTCTGTGCTTGAATGTGTGAAGTTGCATGGCACAGGTAGAGATGTGTCGCATCCAGACTGTGGCTGTTTTTTCTCCAACGGAGTCAATGCGACCTAACCTGTGGTGAAGCTCAGGGCGATCGGGCGCATACACTTCTACTAAGGAACCAATTTTGAGCGTCAGGTGATGAGCGATGGTAGGTTCACCTTCAGGCTTTACTTTTTGGTCGCGCCCCTGTAAAGTTTTGGCAACCTTAGCCGGACGGCTGCGAGCATCAATCGCCAAAGCGATGACCTGCTTCTTGGTCATCCCCGCAGAGCGATTCAGTATTTTCCACTTCATGTCCTCTCCTCCAATAGAACTCAGGGTGTCTACTGCTTTAGCAAACTGAGCGTCCCTGCGAATCGTTTTTGGGGATGCCAAGAAAAGCGCCCCCAACTTTTCCTCTGTTTTCAAGTGGTCAAAATGACCACTTGATTTTCTGTCCCCGCCGTGGGACTGCTTTGCCAGCTCGTACCAAGTGCCGCGCAAATAGCTAACCGATTCAGATGTGAGGTTGCGGCGACCCAGTTGATTGAGGAGCATCCAAACTTTGACTGCGTTCCGGCTGTTGAAAGACATTTCTACAATTTGGTAGGGGATGCCGTGTGCCACACAAATAGCATATCGGTTGTAGCCGTCGATTAGAATTTTTTCCTCAGTCCAAACCACCAAAGGGTCTCGACATCCTTCCTCAAGAATACTGGCTTCTAAGCTAGCGAACTCGCTTGGACTCAAAGGAGGGATCAGCGCTTTGAATTCTGGGTCAATCCGCAGCCAATCCGCAACAGTGTGGCGGCGCTTTCCAGTTGAGCCTCGCAAAACTACGAACGGTTGACGCTCCTCGTTGTCCGATGTCTCCTGAGTTGGGTGCATTTCCTTGTGCCTCCTGAAATAAGTCAGCCCTTAAATTGCTGGCAATAAAACCAAGTACCAGCTTGAAGAGTTTCACTGGCATAGGTTTATTCCATAAATAATATAGTAACATGGAAAAGAACTAACAATGTGGGATAATAGAGAAAATAAAGAAAGGATAATGTTGCCAAATGCCCCCAAGAAAAGGAACGCAGCTCCACCCCAACTCTCTGGCTAATTTGAAGTTAGGCGGAGGCGAACCTCGATATGAGGAGCCAAAAAAGCAAAGGAACATTCAGGTAACATCTGCGGGGTGGGAAGGTTTTCGCGCTATTGCCAGAGAGCGGGGATTGAGCTTGAGCGAGTTGATCGAACAGATTGGTAGGCGAAAGATTACTTTGACTGACGCCGAGGAACAGAGCAGCAAACAATCCATAGCCAACCTTTCAGGTATGGCGGGGCTTTGAATAAAAATGTACATTGCCGTCGGATGAGGAACAAACACAATGGTTCAATCACCTCCAAAACTTATAACTGTTGATGAATTTATTACCAACTACGGCGACAGCGATTGTTACGAACTCATTGATGGTGAATTAACCGAAATGGAACCAACAGGGCCGCACGAACAAGTATCCGGGTTTCTGGGACGAAAAGTGAGGGTTAGATCAAGAAAACTTTCTATCAACTTGTTACCAGAAGTTTTTTTGAAAAAGAACACTAATTTAGTCGTTGATTCTCCGAGCATTCTAACTAGCTCTCAAAATTTGCTTAATTAGGGAGACAAATTGCTGCGGTCGATGCTCAAAGTGCTTCTTAATTTGAAATTTTAACGAATCTACTGGCACATCTTTTTTGTTGATTTTAAGGCGAATATTCTCACTTCGTGGCAGAGTAGAATTGAGCGCTAGAATAACGGTGCGGCATTGTCGAAGGCTGAGGTTATCGACTTGAATGAAGGGCAGATTTGATGTGTCGGTATCGAGTTGAATATTAGAAGCAAATTCTGCTTGAAATTGTAGCGAAGAGGTGAGGCGCTGTTCTTCTGTTGGTTTTTGAGTTGCTGCACATTCAGCAACAGCAGGAAAGGAAGCAATTTCATTGAGAAGAGGCACCAAATTTTGGGCAATTTTTGCTGTGATTTGTTCAGAATCATTCATCCGCTTCGATGCTAACAGCGTAGCGATATAGTGAACAATTAAACCACCGTAACCAAAAATTACCACAGTTTCAATTGCGAGGGTGAGAGAATGCTGAATAGGTTGATACATGATTATAAATTGCAAGTGGAACATCTATAAAACGCGCTCGCGTTTAATATCAAAACCTTACTAAAGTCTTCTGAGAATGCGATCGCAAATATCGCAAAGGGAACTGGTGCGGTGGGTGGGCGGGCAAAGAAAATCCTGCTTGGAGCAGGATTTTATCCCCTTTATCGGGGGTCGTCATTGATTACTTGACAAAATCATCAATCTCTTCATTATCGTCAGTTGCCTTTTTCTTATGAGAAGCTTTGACTGCCGATTCGATATAACGGAAGTGCAAGTCAATCACTGCTTGCTCAGATGAAAGCCAGTAAACATTGCTCAAGATTTCTTCAAGCATCTCGTCAGCCGAGTAGCCTTCATATTGCTTGTTAAACCAAGTATTGAACGCTTCCCAGTCAAGAGCTTTACCTTTCTGCAACTGTCGTTGTTTGGCACGTCCCGTTAACTCGCGGGCAACGTGCAAAAACATCTCGAAGCGCTGTTCTTCAAGAGTTTCGGCAAATTGCTTCTGCATCGGAGTTGGAGCGGATTTGCGATTAGCCATGATTAACACTCCTTGTGTTTTTTATTCACAACTAAAGCGACGACAGTTCGCTAATTACAATTAATTCAAAAAAATTAGTTGGTGGGTGGGTGGGTAAAATCCAATTCACAACCAAGGTCAAAATTTCCTTGATTGTGAATTTGTTGGGTCTGCTTCCCAGAGCGTCCTGATTCGGACGGTGGCGACAATCATTACCCTGAATCGCAATTCGTGAAAAAGGCCTCGATAGAGGCAAAAAAATGCTCTGCTTTTTCAGCAGAGCATTCTAATCAAACTTTAGCGATTATTCGTCGTCTTCCTCAAATTCCTCGTCTTCGTCTAGACTAAAATCATCCTCCTCATCGTCATCTTCATCGCTTTCCTCATCTTCATCGTCTTCCTCGTCTTCATCAATTTCATCGAGTATGTCATCATCTTCATCGTCATCATCGTCATCCTCATCGAGTTCTTCAGTATCTTCTTCAGAGGATTTAGCTAACTCGTTGCGACGCTTTAAGCTTTGAGCATTGAACTCCATTAAATCGGCAATGGCAGCTTGTGGATTGTCAGCAATTGTATCGTAAAGTTGGCTCATCGCTAAAGCAACAACTTCGACATCATACTTGAGTTCATCGGGCCGGCCAACTAGCTTGGGAAACACAGTATTGTTCCACTCTTGCCAGTCGAACTTTTTACCATTGCCATTGCCGTTGCGCTTGTTCAACTGAGCTTGAATATCCAATCCCAGTTTTTCGCGAATTGCGTGGCCAACCTTTGTCGAAATACGGCTATCGCGACGCTGAATTGTCACACCGTACTTCTTATGAATTGTATTGCGAATCTGTTTGACTAGCTCGCCAGCAAGTTGCTCGGAGCTGAGGTTAGGTTGAGGTTTTGATTTAGCTCCATTGTTACTGCCGACTGTTTGACTGTTCTGTTTTTCAGGCGGTTTTGATTTAGCAGGCACTGGTGACTGAGAGCGATTTGGAGTGGCTGCTGTTTGTTTTTTAGTTGTGGCCATGATTGACAATTTAACTTACATAACATCAATTTATGAGTGCCGTTAGGCACAATTACCCCCTCCAGTTGAGGGGGCGTATTTCGCTCATTAGCAGGAAGTTAAATTTTAATTACATTAGTTAAATTTTATGTTAAATCTCCTGTAAGTAGTGGTGTATAACGCATGAAGATTTTCAATAACTGGTCTAACTTAAGAGTTATTCAAACTCCCATTATTGCCCTCGAATATTACAGTGCCGATCGCCAAAAAATTTTGTCATCATTTCATCAGTACGCTAATGAGTGTTGTTTACCTGTTTATTATTGGAATCCCGGCTATGCAACTCTTCAACAGGTGCAGTCAACTCTTCAACAGGTACAGTGTTTCGATAAACATCTCCCAAATTTAGGTTTTCACTCAAACATGACAAGCGTTTCAGATGCTTTTTCAGAGATGTATAATAGTGAATGCGTCCTCTGCAAAACTGAGCTATCTGTCGAAAGCGATGTCCTGCAATTTCTGCTGGAAAATGACTATCCCGGTATCTTTTTGTTAGAGGATATTTTGGAGTCAGGCAGTAGCGAACAGCCTCTTGTCCGCCGTTATTCTCAATTAGCTAACGCATTTTTTGAGCTGAAAGGGCGTTGGGCCGAGCTGAAAGGGCGTTGGGCCAACCAATATTGGATACTTTTGGGCGAGTACATCCAACTGCCATCAAAGCTAAGTCCATTAATTCCTCTACTCAAATGTCCGTTACCCGATCGCTTTGAAGTCGAAGTTCTTGTAGATAATTTTTGCGATCGCAATTGTTCCCTTGATTTTGGTTCAGATGCGGTAGCTGCTAAAAAACGGCTGGCTGTTTCTAGTCTAGGGCTGCCACAGGCTGAAATTGAATTAGTGTTAGATCGATCGCTCTCTGTGACCGCTTCAGTTGTCCAAATCGCACAGTTGGTATTGGAGCATAAAATATCGCAACTTCGAGACCAGGGGTTGGAGTTCATTGCTTCTCCAGACGTGCCTCATGCTGGCGGTTTAGATTTATTAGACGCTTATTTGAGCGAAGTCGTAAAGCTGTCAGAAGCTGATGCCAAGAAATATCACCTCAGACCTCCCAAAGGAATGCTGCTGTGGGGACCGCCGGGGACTGGCAAAAGTTTGAGTGCAAAGCTAGCTGCTAAGAAGCTAGGTTATGCGCTTTTAGCAGCAAGTTGGGGCAATATTATAGGTTCCTCTAATCCAGATCGCGCTCTCAATAAAATGCTGGATACAGCCGATAATTTGGGTGGCTGCGTGCTATTTTTCGACGATTTTGACAAGGGTTTTTCTGGCTGGGAATCAAATGCTGACGGCGGTGTAGCTAGGCGGCTGTCGCAGAAATTGCTCACATGGATGCAGGAGCATGAAAGCCCCGTGTTAATGTTAGCTACTGTTAACCGCTTAGAAATGCTGCCGGCTGAACTTATCCGCAGATTTGACGACGGCGGAATCTGGTTTGTGGATTTGCCACACAGCGGCGCTCGCTATGAGATTTTCAATTTGCACTTAGCTAAGTATTTCCCAGAGCAGTTTGGGGAAGGAAAAGAGAATCTTTGGAGCGACAGACAGTGGTATTCGCTACTATCTGATTATGCCGGAGCAACGAGTGCTGAAATTGCGATCGCAGTTAAACGCTGTGCTGAGCGAGCTTATTGTGAAGGGCGACCTGGTAAAATTGAATTGGCCCAGTTGCGTTATCAGAGAACTCAGTTTGTGCTGTCGTCTGAGCGTTCTTCTGAAGATATCCAGGGGATTCGCAACAAAGCGTCCTTTGCTCGGCCTGCTTCTGGGGGCGATCAATCTAAATTTGCGGCGGGAGAGCAAGAATTATTCGAGTATCGGCCACCTGCTTACGAGAAAACTTGAGTGCAACTGACTGAATTTTTCTAAACATTGCGCTACACCAAAAGTAACACAATTGAAACTTTATTGTTGGTCTCGCGCTCTCAGTAATGTTTCTGCCCACTGGCTGTCTGCCTCGAACAGCACCTGATCTAGATGCTATAATTCGGGTTATATGTGAATACATACACCGGGGGCTAAGTGTGGAAGAAAGCGAAATTACCCGCCTGGAGCAACAATTATCCGTCGCCGAAGAAACAGGCGATCGCAGTGAAGAGTGTAATGCCTTAAGAAATTTAGTAGTTTGCTTATATCAGCTAGGACAATTCAGCCAAATTGTGGGATATCGCCAGAAATGGTTGAGTGTAGCGCGAGAAATTCAGAATTCTTGGCAAGAAGCGACAGCCCAATGGTATCTGGGCTACAGCTACAAAGCCCTCGAAATGCAGCCAGAGGCTATTGAAGCTTTGAGTCAGGCTTATCGGCTGTTTAGAAAAATGGGCAACCAGGAACATTCTGAGCAAGCTTGGACGTGGCTTAACCAGTTAGGTGATAGCTATCTGGCTGAAAGGGAGTATGGTAAAGCACAAGAGTTATATCAGAATCAAAGAGAAATTTTACAGGAATTTAACGATCAAAAAGTGCTAGGCAGTGTACTGCAAAATCTCGGCAAAGCACAATACTACCAAGGCAAGTATCAAAGCGCGATTGAGTCCCACACCCTGATGCTAGAAATAGCTCGATACGTGGAAGATCGGGGAATGGAAAGTCTGGCGCTAGCGTGGTTGGGGTGCGATCGCTGGGAAGCGGGTCAACTCGATTTTGCCCTACACTACTTTAAACAACGATTAGCCCTCACAAAAACCCTCAATGATACCGCTGCCCAACGGGAAACATTAGGCTGGTTGGTAAATCTTTGTAAAAAGCTGGGTGGTGACGGGGTACTTCCATGTTTTTACATGGCGGAACAAATAGAATTATTTCGGCAATTAGACGACAAAGATAGCGAACGTAGTACCCTTTATGAGTTGGGTAATTGGAATTTCGATCTGAAGCAATATCCAGAAGCTATTAAGAGTTTTTGGTCTGCTATTGCTGTCGCAGAAGACAAGCATATCGAGAAAGCAAATGCTCATTATATGCTTGCTCACTGTTATAGGAATTTAGAACAGGTAGAGGCAATTGAGCATTATCAGACAGCAATAGAACTGTACTTTGAGCAAAATAGCCATAAGGAATGGGCAGCCAAAGCGCTAGACTATTTGAGCGCTATTTACCGAGGTTTGAACGATTATGAGAAGGCTATAGATCAACAGCAGAAGCGGTTAGAGTTAGTGGCAGAATTGGGCGATCGCCTCTCTGAAATAAATGCTCTCTGGACGCTTGGCTGCTTATTCCATGACGATATTCAGCAATATACCGAAGCTATTGACTGTTTTTTTTCATACTTAACACTGGCTAATCATTTGGAACAAGAAGGGGATCGAAAACATCGAGTTGCCAGCTCTCACTATATGCTTGGTTCCAGCTATGAAAAATTAGATCAAATAGACGAAGCAATTAACCACTATCATCAGGCAACAATTCTTTACGCCGAAAATGGAAATGAAGAGTGGACAGAGAATAGTCGCCTTCTGTTACAAAAATTAGAGCAGAAAAAACAGGAAGAACAGCAGAGTTGGAAGAGCTGGGGCGATACGCTTTATGACTTAGGGCGCTATGAAGAGGCGATCGCTACTTACGAAAAACTGCCACAACCACACCTAGAACCTAATTATGTCCTGGCTTGGCAAGCATTAGGCGCTCACCAACTCAATACTGGCGACTACAACGCAGCCTTGACTTCTTTCAAGCGAGTTACTGAACTTGACTGTACACACTCCAGTGTTTGGATTAACCAAGGAATTACACTACATAAGCTAAACAGAGATGAAGAAGCAATTAGCTGTTTTGATTTTGCTATTGAACTCGACTCTAACAATCATAATGCCTGGTGTAATCGGGCTACAGCGTTAATGAATTTAGCTCGATACCCAGAAGCACTTGATTCATCTAAAAAAGCTTTAAACCTCAATTCTAATTGTCCTAAAGGTTGGAATACTCACGGAGCGATATTGGCAAATGGATTTAAACTTTATAGAGAAGCAATGGATGCTTTTAATCGTGTTTTATCTATCAATCCTTCTGATGAAACGGCTTTGAAGAATCGCAATATAGTATTATCTAATCTGGGGTTTAGTCAAGAAGAACTCAATGAAACTGATAATTCTCTTAACTTGGACTTTAACAACCTCCACGATTGGAAAAATCTGGGAAGCCTTCGCAGAAGTCAAGGGCGGGATGCGGATGCACTGATTGCCTATGAACAAGCATTAGTTTTGGATGCTAATGATGCTGAGTTGTGGAGAGAGAAGGGAAGTATATTATGGGATTTAGAACGTTGCCAAGATGCTCTTGAATCTTGGAATAAAGCAATTGAAGAAAATCCTAGTGATTCTCAAACGTATTTGACTTTTGGTAATGCGTTGCTGACTAAAGAATTAAATGAAAATGCAATTTATTATTTCAATCAAGCTCTTTTTTGTTATCAAAATAGTTTGGCTTGGCTAGGTATGTGTAAGGCACTTTCAAATTTAGGATATTACGAGGCAGCAATACAAAACTACAGTGAAGCGAAACAAAATCTTACACTCAAGTATCTTAAAGCAGTTGTTGTTACGGAGCAATATAACAAGGAGTATGGAATTCTAGATTATGGAGAGGGTCTAGCTCACGCTACAGAAGCACGAAAACAAGAAATTCCGATTGATTATTGGCAAAAATCTCATACTTGTTTTCAGGAAGCTTTAGAAAGATTTAACGAGTCGAACTTGCAAGAATGGTATCTGCGGGTTCTACAAGAGTTGCTCTCCGTATGTCGGGAGCTAGGTAAAACAAAAGAGGCGAAATACCGACTATATGAAGGAGTCGATCTATTGGAGCAATTAGTCGAAGAAGCTTCATGCAAGCAGAAAAAAGACCTGTTATCCAAAGAATTTTATAGACTAAAACAATGGGATACAGATGAATTTATTGAGTACAGAACCTTATTTACAGAATTGCTAGATGGAGTAGATGAAGGCTGGGAGCAGCCACAGGTGTTGGAGCATTTGGGCGAACACATAAACGATTCTTACTTCATCCGATGGCTGAATGAGTTTGGCAGGCAACAGCTACAGGGGTGGAGTACTCCTGATTTTGACCAAGGATATCTTATGATTCAACTGGAAGAAATCGGCTGCCGAGAGTTAGGAGAAGTTGCTAAAAAGTATGGTCGGCAAATTATAGAATCAACAATTAAAGAAGCTGAAGAGAGAATAGATCAAACTTATCAAAAATATCAAATATACAACTACAAAGAGGCTCTCGATGAATATTACTATTCTAATAATAAGTGGAGCTTTGATTACAGAATCGTTGAGTCTTGTCGTAAGCCTTATCAGGAAAAGCTACAACATCTTGAAGAAGGGCTGGTATCGCGCTACGCAGATACTCCAGCTCAAGCCGATGACTATCTCGGTTGGTTTAATCTGGGTGAAGAACTTAGAAAGTTAGAATACGACAAAGCAGCTATTATTGCCTTTCATCGCACTCTGCGTCTAACTAAAGGACAGTTCTGGGAAGCATGGGCTAGTTGGGGGTATATTGCTCTAAAAACAGGAGTTGCTGGTGGCGATCCCTCTAGAATTGCTGATATCGGGTTGAAATTTCTTCGGCGCAATGCACCTTTCTATCAAGATGCTAGCGGAATTCTTCAAGAGATAAAAGGTGATTACTACCAAGAAGGTCGGGGGATTTTATATGAAATTAAAGGAGATGACTGCTATCGGTATGAACATATAAAAGGCCCTTCTAGGGGCATAATTCCTTTAATTAATATTGGCTCCCTTCCTCACTATGAATTGTGGCGTGGGTGGTGGGAGGGGGCCTATAAGGCTTATCGAAAAGCTCTGGATTGCTTCACCACGCCTCGACTGCGAGAACGACGGCTTGGCGTACTACAGAAACTTGTTAAAATCTGTCGCTGCCTTGGCAAAAAAGATGAAGTGCAACACTTTGAGCAAGAAGGTTCTGACTTACTAGGATGCTTACTGCAAGAAATGCCATTAGAGACAACCAGGTTAGCTAGAAAGTTTGCCGCTTTTGACCAATATCGGGTAGATTCTTTAGCTGAATCAGAAAAAGTGTGGCAAGCTTTAAAGTTTGCAGAATGGCGAAAAAATATTTGCCTCCACTGGTTAGCTTCTAATCAATGGAGCAACGATAAACCTGATTTAGATGAGCCGGCGATTGTAGATTTTTCAACCAAAGTCGCATCATTATTAGATTCCCAGACCGCGATAATTTACTGGCATATTAGCCCAGCAGCTATTACCATATTTGTACTCAAATACAAGAACATACCAAAAGTTTATGTTCTTAAGAACAAAGAAATCTATGAAGCTTTTACAAATCCTAAGCCTACACAGTTGCCTTGGGGAAGTGAGATAGTAACTTTTCCCACGCCAACAGTTACCGAAGAAGATTTTATTAAAGGGACTTCCGGTGTTTATGACAATCAGTTGGTTAGATTTGAATACTGGATGGAAGAATGGAAAAAAACTTACCGAGACTATCGCTCTGGCAAAAAAAAGGAGCCTGACGAAACTTTATTGGAAGCAGAAGATAAAAATCCCACCCCAGCAAGTCATCCCTGGCGAGAAAAAATGCTAGAAGAACTGGATAAACTTGCAGAAATTTTCCATATTAAGGAAATAACAGATGAATATCTAACTGATATTAAAAAGCTGATTTTAATACCTCACCGAGATTTGCACCTGCTACCTCTAGAATACCTATTTCGAGACAAAGGATTCACGATCTCCCGCCTGCCCAGCATCGATTTAGGACTAAACTTAGAACGGTTACGAGCCACTCCCACATTACCTCCGCTTAGCATTGAGCATCCTGATGTCGGCAGTACATTGCGTTTTGCCAAAATAGAATCAATCTTCTTAGCGCATCTATATCAAATCCCCCAGGAAAATCGCATTGCGAATAAAGATGCAACCAAAAAACGCATTCTGGAAGTCATACGAGTTCCGGCTGATATCCTGCACTTCACTGGTCACGGCGAACACGATACCGACTGCCCCGCTGAATCAGCATTAATTCTTGCAAATGGAGAAAAATTAACTCTGCGCGATCTCCTAAATTTACCGTTACGAGAGTATTATTTAGTTTGCCTGTCTGCTTGCGAAACAGGATTGACCAGCACCAACAACCTCATTGATGAATTCGTGGGTTTGGTTAGTGGCTTCCTTGCCAGAAAAACCGCCTACGTCCTCAGTACGCTTTGGAGAGTTGACGAACTTTCTACGGCCTTGCTCGTCATCGACTTCTACCGACGCTTTCAAGCAGGTGTACACCCAGCCCAAGCTTTGGGAGAAGCACAGCAATGGCTTTGTACGCTGACTTATCCCAAACTAGCTGAGGAATATGCTACACTAGCCCGTCAGATCAAAGGATGTTCGCGACGTTTTGCCGAGTATCTAAAATCTGAAGCGCATTCCATCCGGCAAAATACAGATAAAATGGAATCAAGCCAGTCTCCCTTTGCCGATCCTTACTATTGGGCTGGTTTCACAATTACAGGTTTGGTGAAATAATGAGTGCTATGCAAGAAGAAGATGCAATTACCGTCCACGCTTTTTCAGAAGCTTTGAAGAAATTTGACTCCCCTTTACCAGAGGAACTAATTATACAAATTAATCAAGTAGGCAAACAGTTAGCAGCAAACACATCTAATGTAGATCAACTTGCAAATCTCTACGAACTCACAGACACACTAGAGGAAAATTCAGAGAAAAATCCAGAATACGATCGCCTCTATAAACTCTATCAAGACGAGCGCTGCTGCCTACAAGAACAATATAATAGGCAGGAACGCGGAAAGGCCATTCAAAATACAAGTTCGCTGCTCCCTTTTGCTCCTTTAGAGAACGTTGCGGGTGATATTAGTTATCTAAACACCTATAAATCTTCTAAGGTGCCCGATCGATCAAATGCTAATACGAACAGTGAAAATGGGATAAATGAAGCAGAAGTAATAGGACGCGGTATGTGATGAATAAAGTTTTTTACCCGACACTGGATTTATTTGTTTATCAACTCGGAGAAGGGTTGGGGGCTGATAAGCAAAACGTCCAGGCCAATCAAGGGGCTTTTTTGAATAACTTTCCGAGTCCTGAAATCAAGCAAAAAGTTGAGGAGGCGCTTAAGAGAAATGACTTACCCAAGTCAGCCAGGTTTACTTTTTTACTCACAGATCCCAATCATTGCGAAATTCCCAACCAATTTATTAATGACTACTCAGTAGAGCAATTTTACCAGCCTGTAATTTCTAGCGATACTTATGGATTGCTGTTTGACAGCTCAATTATTCCAGCTAGTCAATCTCAACCAATCGAATCATTTCAAACTCTCAAAAATTTAGTATCTCATACTCAAGGCAACTTAGGTAAAACCTGGCTACTTTCAGGTTATTATCCCGAAGGAAGCGAACCAGAAAATTTAGCTAAAGAGATATTTAAAATAATCCGCTGCGATTTAACCACTCCTCCAGGGCTTAGCTGGGAATGGGAGCAAAAATCTACAGGTGACTTTCTCGAAGGAAAATTTTATTGGATACGCTCTCTTTATCCAACAAAAGACAGTTTAACAGAGCGAGCATTTTTAATCATTCTCTATCCCGAAACACAACTAGATAAAAAAATTCCGCATCCCGAAACACAACTAGATGAAGAATTTCAGCAGGTGGCAGGAAATTTTAATCAATATTGGTTAGAATTATTTGGATATCAAAACAAAATTTTTTGGGCACAGGAACAGGCATTATCTTTAAAAAGAGAGTTAGAAACAGGATTTCTCAAAATTCGTAACATTCTCGCCGAAATTAAACTCCTAGCAAACCACAAAAAAAAAGATGAAGACGGTCAAACTCAGCAAGTAGAGGACATAGAAGTAGAAAATGTGATAGCTGTCAAAGAAATTAAAGCGATTATCAAAAATAGTGCCGGGACGATCGCCGACTATGCAATTAATCTCAGCTATCTAAAAATTCAGTTGACTACGATTGAAACTCAATTGCAAAATCATCGGCTTTTAATTGACCATATTGAAACACAAGCTCAGCCTTTCGGCAAAACAAATTTAGATGGTATAAGAGAATTTAATAAAGTGGTTGAGAACCGCTATATTAAACAGGTAGAGCAAGATTACGCGAGTCTCAGGCCAGGGTTAGAGGCATTAGAAAACCTGCTGCATCCGATTCAAAGCCTTGTAGACTTAGAGGAAGCAGAGCGCGATAGGCGTCTAGAAAATTGGATTGCAGTTATCGGCATAGGTATGGGAACAGCATCAATAGCCGCTTCTGCTATTGCTAACTTTGTTGAAAAAATCAGACAGCCTCAAACGATTGAAACAATACCTCCTTCAAAATCACCAACCCCTTCAACACCACAGACACTTCCCCTCTCTCCTTGGTCAAATTTTTGGTTTGCCTTCCTCATTAGTATTGCAATAGGAGCAGCATTTAGCTTGCTCACTTTGATAAGTTTGCCAATAGTGCGTTCTTGGAGTTCTCTTGGGAAAAAAGTTGCAACATTCAAAAAAAAGTAATATTCAGAAATAATAAAAATAAAACGATATCAAACTTGCGACCCATATTCCACAGTCGGTCTGCGAAAGTCTGAGGTATTTTATATAGTTGGTTAGACCTAAAAATTAACTTAGCCGAGCGCCTTAGCTATGTTCATGGGTTTAAGAAAATAGTCGTCGTTCAATAAATTAAATAATAACCAGTGCATATGGTTAATAACAAATGCACTGGTTAGCAATGGCTGCGGTGCGGTTTCTCCCTAATCCCACTCTCCTATCTTTCCCCGTTAATCTCTCACCCTCCCCAACTTTCCATTACCTTAATTTCTACCTCGCAAGGAATCGGAGAGAGAAACTTATTCCCAGCTCTCACCATACATTTTTTAAGCAAGGCTTTAACTGGCCTCACTTCTTCAAGAGGACACTCTATTAAAATTTCATCGTGAACGACACAAATCAGTTTACCACCAGTGCTGCTCAGAGGCAAAAAAAGTAGAGCAAGAGCGAGTTTAGTAATGTCAGCACTCATCCCTTGAATTGGGTTATTTAGCATTTCATTAAGCAGCGGTTTAGTATCTTTTGACCATAATCTCCTTCTGCCTAAGACTGTCCGACTCTCTCGAATACCTCGGCTCCAGGCGCTCCGAACTTTGCTGTGAAATTGTTTGATACCTGTATAGGATTCAAAGAACTTCTTACGAAAGTGTGAAGCTTGTTGCAGCGTTAAAGTGACTCGATGCTCTGCTTGAGCCATATTCTTAAATTTCTGTGCTCCCATGCCATAAATTAAACCGAAGTTAATAATTTTACCGAGCTGTCTGTCTTCGAGAGTAATTTCCGATAAGGGTTTTGCCAGCACCAAAGAAGCGGTCAGAGAGTGCAAATCTTCCCCTTTGGAGTAAGCTTTCACCATCGTGCGATCGCCTGAAACCTTCGCCATGATCCGCAGTTCAATCTGGCTGTAATCGGCTTTGAGCAGGACGTAACCGGGTACAGCTTTAAAACACTGTCGGGTTTCCTTATCTCTGGGGATATTCGTTAAATTTGGCTCTCGACAACTAAACCGCCCTGACCTAGCACCAATCTGAAACCAATTAGGATGAATGCGCCCTGTAATTGGGTGAATATGTTCTGGTAAACCCAGAGAAAAAGTGTTGATGCGAGCAAATAAACTGCGATATTCTAAGAGTGCTTGAATAACGGGATACTCGCCCTGCAAAGGAATTAAGTGTTGAGAATTAGTGGAAGTAACAGGAATGCCTTTCTCTTGCAAAGCCGCTAATACTTGTTTCGGAGAACGAGGATTAATTGTATCTGTAAATTCTGGCAGTAGAGAGATTTGTTTATGAGGGTTAGGTCGATGGAGTTGTGAATTAATTTGTCTTAAAAGGGAATCGCGCTTAGTCGCGAGTTTCTTTCCTAAAACACTCCACAGTTCTCTATCTAAAAGCATCCCATTAAGTTCCATAGAAGCCACCGCAGGTAAACAGGCAAATTCTAGTTTCGCAGTCTGCCAAAGTTCTGCTGAAAAAAGCTGGCGGTGAAGTACCTCACATAGCGGTAGTAAAATTGCAGCATCAGTAGCAGCATATTGCAGTTGAGTTGGACTCAATTCTCCTGACCAGTCGCTAACCTGCTGTGCTTTATCTAGCTTAACTTTCAGCAATTTATCAGCAACAGCTTCCAGAGACGAAGTGCGCTTGAGTCCGGCTGTCAGCACCCGGTAAGCCAGATAAGTATCAAAAAAAGGTTTGGATGGTGAAAGCCCAGCCCTAGTCAGCATCAGCCAGTCAAACTTGAGGTTATGCCCAATTTTGAGGGCATTTCCGGCTAACAGGGAGCGCAGGGGGCCGAGATCGGTGGGCGCGATCGCAAAGAGATCGACGATCGCTACTGGCATATCGGGAATAGCAAGCTGTACGAGGCGAACTTTAGCTCGGTATGGGTCAATTCCAAAAGCGGTTTCGCAGTCGAGTCCAAAGCATGAAGCCTGTTGAAATGGTTTAAGAGCTAATTCTAATTCTGAACCACTATTTAACAGTTGATAAGGAGTTTGAACTAGGTTAAGTTTCATTTGAGGGGGAGGGGGAAGGGGAAGGTTAAGAGAAAGGGAGGGAGAAGGGGAGAGGGGGAGAGGGGGAGAGGGTGAGGAAAAACAAGTTATTTAGGGAAGGGAAAGGGAAGCGAAAATCCAGGTTTTTGTTAGCTTTTATTGAAGAAAGGAAAGCGAAAATTTATCCTTCCTTCCCCTTCCCCTTCCCCTTATTTTTTAGCAATTACTAACCAAGATTCGACAGTAACAGGTCTTAATGTTCCCCAAAAAGCTTCTAGGGGCAGTTCAATTAGTTGGGCATCAATTTGATTTAACCACCCCCTAAACGCTCTCGCCTTAGAACATTGACTATGCTTTTGAAACTCTCAGGTCTAAAGACACTGAGATTCTTAAGAAATTGCTTCCTTAACATCCCAAATAGATAATTGCTTACCATCTGGGTTCCCGGTCATACGACGTTTGCCTTTTTGGGGCGGCGTATTATCTACCAGGCGTTCATACAAGTTCACATCAATGATGCTTAGTTGTACTGGTTTCGGTAGTGCCCTGAAGGAAAGGATCGAGTAAGTTACTATTAGAGAGAAGTGTTTACCATAGTGTGATATGACAATAGAGATTCCCCATTGTCCTAAT
>JAYUGZ010000155.1:0-5549 GCA_043767465.1 Cyanobacteriota bacterium | reverse complement strand
GAAGAAAACCTGAAAATTATCTCTAAGCAAACCGGGGCTAACCTGGTAATGCGAGGTCAAGAACTGCTGATTTCCGGCACAAAAGCTCAAGTAGAATTGTGCCATAAATTAGTGCGATCGCTCTCCGACTATTGGAAAGCCGGCAAAACCATTACCGGAGTTGAAATCCAGACAGCGCGCGAAGCTTTGGATACCAACCGCCAAGGCGATTTGCAAGACTTGCAGCGAGACGTACTAGCCAAAACCCGCCGCGGCGAAGAAATTAGAGCCAAAACCTTCAAGCAGCGCCAGTACGTCCAAGCAGTACGCACCCACGACCTGACATTTTGCATCGGCCCTGCGGGTACTGGCAAAACATTTCTAGCAGCTATTTTGGCCGTGCAAGCTTTGTTAAGCAAGCAGTACGAACGGCTAATTTTAACCAGACCGGCCGTCGAAGCTGGGGAAAAATTAGGATTTTTGCCGGGAGATTTGCAGCAAAAAGTCGATCCCTATTTGCGCCCCCTTTACGACGCCCTCCAAGAAATAATCGACCCCGAAAAAATGGCCGATTTAATGGAAAGAGGCTTGATCGAAGTAGCTCCCTTAGCTTATATGCGGGGGCGCACACTCAGCAATGCTTTCGTAATTTTGGACGAAGCTCAAAATACAACGCCTGCTCAGATGAAAATGGTGTTGACTCGTCTGGGATTTCGATCGAAAATGGTAGTGACGGGCGATATTACTCAAACAGATTTGCCACCACACCAACAGTCGGGATTGTCAGTTGCCCAAAAAATACTGGGAAACGTTGAGGGTATTGCTTTCTGCGAATTCAATCAGGCGGATGTGGTGAGACACCCGCTAGTGCAGCGGATTGTCGCTGCTTACGAACTGCATGAAAAATAGTCAGTAGTTATTGGTTATTTGTTAACTGTTATTTGTTTCTAATAACCAATAACCAGTAACCAATAACTAATAACCAATAACCAGTAACCAATAACTAATAACCAAAATATGTCTAATCTGAAAGAATTCTTAGAAGCTTGCGAAAAATTGGGTACACTGCGTTTAATTGTGACTAGCAGCGCGGCTGTGCTGGAAGTGCGCGGTTCAATTCACAAGCTGTTTTATGCGGAGTTGCCCAAGGGGAAATATGCAAATATGCACGCCGAAATATTTGAGTTTCACTTGAATATGGACAAAATTAAACAGGTTAAATTCGAGACGGGCGAGGCGAAAAGAGGCAATTTTACCACTTATGCAATTCGTTTTCTAGACGAACAAAATGAGGCTGCTTTGAGCGCGTTTTTGCAGTGGGGAAAACCGGGAGAATACGAACCGGGACAGGTGGAAAATTGGCACGAATTAAAGGGAAAATACGGGGAGGTTTGGGAACCCGCACCTGTTGAGGCGATTTAAAGCTAACAAACAATAAAAAAGGTTTGTAGTGAGGACTTTAGTCCGCAGAAAGAAGGACTAAAGTCCTCACTACGAACCTATTTGAGAAAAAGAGAAAGTTAGCTGTTTGAATGTAATTTGTTATGAAATTAATTTGGGGTTTTTGTCTGGTTTTAGCAGTGTTGCTGTGGGGTGGGGCTGCCAGGGCGGGGGTTTTGGCCGATCGCATTTCCAGTTTTCCCAATTGGGATAGCAAGCCTCCTATCGCTGTAGCCAAGGGAGATTTAGTGTATCCAGACTGGATGGGTGGCAATTGGAATGTTGCGAGCACTTTGGTCGATTTAGCCGCGCCGTTAGCCCCAAATATTGTCACGCCTGGATTTGAAAAAAATCGCCAGTATTTACAGCAGCCCGTATTATTTCAAGTGCGATTTCAACCGGAAATAAATACTGGTATTTTTTCTAATTATAGATCTAAGCTAGCTAAGAAGATTGTGGGCGATCGCACTTTTAACGGTTTGAACATCGCCAAAGCATATTTAGGCGACGGTGGCGTACTGTCAGTGAAAGTCGATCCGAATAATCCCAACCGCCAGATTACCATACTCAAAGGCGATCGGCAACTAATCTAGATTGTCACCAGTCGCGGGACCCAAACGCCGAATCCCGATGAATTTGTATCTACAGAGATTTCTCAACAGGTGTTTCGGGGAGAGACTGATATTTATTTAAACGAGGTGGAAACAACCACGGCTTATCGAGTCGTGGGACTAGGAAAAAATGAATCTTCTGGGAGTAAAAAAATTGTAGCCGATCAGGTGACAGCAATTTATTTGTCACCGCAAGACCCGGATTATTTTGCTGCTGCGGGGCATCCTGTGGCTTTGTACCGATATCGCTTGGAGTTGCTACCGGGAAAATAAGCTAAGAAGATTGTGAAGTGATAATTAGAGACATCTTGATTGGGACATTGAACAATGGAACGCTTAAAATACTGGCAGTTTCCGGGATTTGAAAATATTTATTTAGAGGATAGCTATGTAATCAGCATTAATGCTAAAACATCTATAAAAATCCTCTTAGAAGCTGTTCTCACTGAGAATCACCCTCTATACACTCAAGCCTTACCTGGGGAACAGTATTGTTATCGGCGGATGACAGTCAATTTCCCCCATCCTAAAACCTACGATTTGGTTCTGAACAACATCACCCCAATTGCAGATCCAGATGGTAGCGTTGATTATGGCAACATAGATGAATTTTTTAGGGCGGATGACAAATACTATTTAAGAGGGGAATGGGGAGAACTTACTATAGTTTCCGATCCACCCATACTTTTTGATGTAGAAAACTATTTAATTATCAGAAACGGCGAGAATTTTATTCAAATCAATAAGGATAAAATCAGTATTTTTGAATGGAAAAGGACAAGAAAAGGAGTAATCGGCTTAGTTTACGAAAACGATTTTGGAAATCCTTTATCTGTTCAAATTGAGGCTGATAAAGATCCAGAAGGCTTTGCAGCAGCTTTGGGATATATGAGGGAACTTGAAACAGCTTATACAAATGATTTGACTGAAGGCGAGTTGACTTTTGACAAGATTAAGCAGTATTACGCTGCTAATGTTAATCACGAAAATGTGCAAGCATTTTCTGTTAAATATCCTAGCTCAGCGGGTAATCAATATTCGATTTCGGCAATTACTTCCGACAATTAATATGAAATCTAGCTCTAGGCATTGTGAAGGATTCAAAAAATCTATACTAATTGTGCTTGTCCTCCGCAATCTTGGCCTGATTCAGAAATTCTTCCACCAGTTTGAAAAATTTATCGAGGGCATCTTTTTCATCAACAGAAAAGAAGAGAATGATACTGTCCCATCCGTGAGTTGACGTAATTTGATATCTTTCCTGTATCCACTCTTGAAATCCATCAAGTTGTTGTTGTTGTTCTGTGTCGGGAAACCCAAGTTCCGCTCTAGCCGTCTCATATCCATCTAAAAATGCGCGCAGGCGGGTAATTGAACATTTGCCCAAGTACATACCAGGTCTCTGTTTGATTCTTTGGAGTAAATCAAAGAAGTATTCATTTTTAACATCAAGTTTATTAACATTAACTTCGGCTAGCATAAAAAAGTCTCCTATTAAAAGTCTTCTTCTATTACTATAAACTGTAAATCATTGAATAGTTTACCATGAAATAGCAGGTTGGTCATCCATTGCTCTCTGTTTAGCCCGTCCGGGTGATGGTTGTCAAAAATAGTTTCTATGTTGTTGATAACAATAGCTATTCCTTCGTGACGACCATTTACTGAAATAGCTTCTCCCGGTACGCTATCATCATAAATGCCACTGTTCCGACCTCTTCCTTATCCTGTATAGAGTCTTATGCGCTTTCCATGAATTCCTTGACTTATCAAGTAATCTTTGATGTTGCTGGCGCACTCAACACATTTAAAGTTTTCATAACGATCGACAATTGCCTTGATTTCCAGTATTTGCTCAGCAGTAATCTCACTCATATCGCGCCACAACCAACAAATTTATGACTTACGCACCGATCGCCAGAAACCGGGTTTTTACGAAAATTATTGGCTGGAAGCCCGCAGATTCGGTAAAAAACCCGGTTTCTTAGTCGCAGTGTACCCAACCTAAAATTCACCTAAAAAAATTAGAAGGTGAAAAACTAATTTTTCACCTTCTAACTTGCGAATTTCCGATTTCTGGTTATCGAACAAACTTCTTGAAGGCCAGAGTCACGTTGTGGCCGCCAAATCCAAAGGAATTGGACAGCGCCACATCAACTTTTAGATCGCGACTGGTATGCGGAACATAGTCCAAATCGCACTCTGGATCGGGATTCTCCAGATTAATTGTCGGCGGGATTTTGTCGTTGGCGATCGCCATTACCGCCGCCACCGCCTCAATTCCCCCAGAACCGCCCAACAGATGGCCAGTCATCGACTTGGTAGAACTAATTGCTACTTTGTAAGCACTTTCGCCCAAAACCTTCTTAATCGCCTTAGTTTCGGTAGAATCGTTGGGAAGCGTACTCGTGCCGTGAGCATTGATATAGCTGACTTGATCCGGCGTCAAACCCGCATCCTTGAGCGCTAAAGCGATCGCCCGCGATGCACCTTCGCCCCCCGGTACTGGGGATGTCATGTGGTACGCATCGCAGGTTAAACCGTAGCCGACGATTTCTGCGTAAATCTTCGCGCCGCGCGCCAGAGCGTACTCCATTTCTTCTAAAATCAGAATGCCAGCGCCTTCGCCGACGACAAAACCATCACGATCGCGATCGAACGGACGGCAAGCATGAGTCGGGTCATCGTTGCGAGTCGAAAGCGCCCTCGCCGCAGCAAAACCCGCCACACACAAAGGAGTTACCGCAGCTTCCGTACCGCCACAAATCATCGCCTGCGCATAACCGCCCTGAACCATGCGAAAGGC
This sequence comes from Cyanobacteriota bacterium, assembly GCA_043767465.1. Taxonomy (GTDB): domain Bacteria; phylum Cyanobacteriota; class Cyanobacteriia; order Cyanobacteriales; family Microcoleaceae; genus Microcoleus. The sequence continues at coordinate 716 of JAYUGZ010000155.1, read as the reverse complement.
ATCGCCCACTGCATTTGACCCAGCAGCGCAAGCCGTTACTGTGCAAGAGTTAGGCCCCTTAGCGCCCGTTTGAATGGCCGTCAGGCCCGCAGCCATATTCGCAATCATCATGGGAATCATAAACGGGCTGCATCGATCGGGGCCGCGAGTCAGATAGATCTCTTGCTGGTCTTCCAACACCTTCAGCCCGCCAATGCCAGTGCCAAGAATGACACCCACCTGTTCTGCGTTCAGGTCGTTAATCTCAAACTTGGCATCAGCCAGAGCTTGTTTGCTCGCTGATACCCCAAATTGAGCAAAACGATCCATCCGCTTTGCTTCCTTGCGCTCTAAATAGTCGTGCGGATCGAAACCCTTCACCTCTCCGGCAATCCGGCAGTCGTGCCGCGACGCATCGAATAAGGTGATCGGGCCGATGCCATTCTTCCCAGCAAGCAACCCGTCCCAATATTCAGACAATGTATTGCCGATCGGTGTAATCGCGCCGAGACCTGTGATAACAACGCGCTTACGCTCAAAATTTGTCATGATTTCAGTTTCAAAAAATTAAACACCCGGAACGCAGAACAAAAGAGGAGTTTTTAGTTGTCTAACATCTCTCCTCTTAAGGGAAAAGACAGGTATTTTATGCTTTTGGAGCGGCAAGTTTGCTGCTGATGAAATCTACAGAAGCTTGAACCGTGGTAATTGCTTCGGCTGCTTCGTCGGGAATTTCA
>JAYUGZ010000154.1:0-5557 GCA_043767465.1 Cyanobacteriota bacterium | reverse complement strand
CAGGCAGAGCCGGGGAACCAGTTAGAATGTTGGGGCGGTGCTCCCGTGCCCGCCCTCTAAGGATCGATCGCACCGATAATGCAAAAACACCTCACCGCCCACCTGTTTGACCGTCAAAAGCTCTAATTTCGGCGCTAAACCCGCTAAAAAACCCTTTCCCTCCACAGGTGTCGGTGCATCCACGCCACCCAAAATTAACGGGCACACAGTCAGCCAGAGCTCGTCTATCAAGCCCGCAGCGAGCACAGACGCGACGAGTTTTCCGCCTCCCAAAATCGCCAAACGTTTGATACCGAGGGTTTCTAGCTGTTGAAACGCATCAATCCAATCAATTTCTCCCCCGATGGTTTTGGTTGTTAAAGTGCGATCGAACAGAGATGTTGCACCAGTGTCAAAAACTTGTAGGGGCGGGTTCACCAACAGCTTTAAAGCGTGCAGACAGGCTAAATAAACCCGCCCCCACCCACAAAAAAGCCCCCTGTCTTTTCCAGTCAACAACCACCGGGGAACCGGTTGCTGGAAAAATCGCCAGTTGGGGTCAAATTTGCGCGATCGCGAACAGACAATTTGCACCGGTGGTGGGGGCTTTCCTTGCAGTTTCCTTTGTTCTAGCAAATCGGGAGAAATCACTCTCAGAGTAGTTCCATAGGCGCGTAAAGTACCGTTTCCGAACAAAACTGCGTCGCTGTTGGCGACTTGTTGTTCGAGGTGAGATTTGTCGTTAGCTGAACCGAATCTGGCGGCAGTGAGGGCGGTATCTGTAATTTTGCCATCGGCACTCATGGCGAGTATTACTGTTGTGTGAGGCATTCAATTTTAGAGGTTGGATTTTAGAATTTAGAATACAAAAACCCGGCGGTTGAAACCGCCGGGGATTTAAATTGCTCATTTAACTAACAGCGTATTCTGTAAACTTCCTAGTAAAAGCCGACTTAAAAGCAAGTATGATATCGGTTTTTGGCACTCCGAATTCGACCAATTCTTCAGCTATTCCTGTATCTGTCCTATCCTGTTGAATCCAGATTTTATCATCTTTGAGTTCAATATGAACTGAAACGCCGTAGACTCTTAATTGGTTGTTCCAGCCTGCGAGAATTACCAGGTAATTACCGCTTGGACGATCGCGAATAATTTTAACTTCTGTTCCTTCTCGTAGAACCATGTCTGAGAAGTTGTTCAGGATTTTCTCGATCGCTTCAGTATAGTTTAATTTCTCCACAAGACAATCTCCTCTGAATCGGGACGAAAAATAATTAGCTTGATATCGTATTCTTCCACACGTCCTTGAATGAATTTTAACCTAAATAATTCATCGTAGGTTTCTAAAGGAACTGCTAAGTACACAATCAAATCTGGCATAATATCTCTCAATGCCGATCGACAGTTGAGAAATTGACCGAGGGCTGCATGAAACTGGTAGAAATCCGATCGATCTCGAAAGCTTTTGACTTCTACAGCTATTTTGCGGCCTGCTTTTTCTGCACTGATTAACTTTTCGGCGGTCAAATCGATAAACATTGCTAAACCTTCGTCATCGACTTGCACCCGAAAGTTTTCACGGATAACTATCCATCCGTCTTTTTGTAAGGCAGCTTTGACAGTATCGTGAAAAACATCTTTAGCGGGCATTTACAAACTCCGTTGCTCTTACTCTCTATTTTATACCAATTATTAAAACCCGATCGCCCATCCACAAAAAACCCGATCGCCCATCCACAAAAAACCCGATCGCCCATCCACAAAAAACCCGATCGCCCATCCACCCAAAAACCCGATCGCACATCCACCCAAAAACCCGATCGCACATCCACAAAAAATGCGATCGCGGGGCCCCAGAAACCGGGTTTTTTCCGAAATACTTCGTTACAACCTACAGATTCGGGCAAAAACCCGGTTTCTTGGATTATCCCCCGCCACTAACTCCCTCCAATCGCAGGAAATGCACCCGGCCCGATCGATCGCCCGCTACAACTGTCACTCCATCAGGGGCGATCGCACAGCAAGCAAACCCACCATCTCCGCTGAAACTAGCAATCTCCTTGCCACTAAGCAGATCCCAGATTTTTACGGTTTTATCGTCTGAAGCCGAAATTACGAGTTTTCCGTCGGGGGCGATCGCTACTCCCCATACTGAGTCAGTATGACCGGTGAGAATTCTCAGTTCCCTGCCGCTGTTTATGTCCCAGATTTTTAGGGTTCGATCGTTTGAAGCCGAAATCGCTGTATTACCGTCTGGTGCGATCGCTACTCCCCATACCTCTCCAGTATGACCGGTGAGAGTTTTCAGTTCCCTGCCGCTGTTTATGTCCCAGATTTTCAGGGTTTTATCGTCTGAAGCCGAAATCGCTGTCTTGCCGTCTGGTGCGATCGCGACTGCATTTACCGACTCAGTATGACCGGCCATAGTTCTCAATTTCCTGCCATTGTCGATGTCCCAGATTTTGAGGGTGTAATCCCTTGAAGCCGAAATAGCTGTCTTGCCGTCTGGTGCGATCGTGACTGCATTTATCGGCTTAGTATGACCGGTCATAGTTCTCAGTTCCTTGCCATTGTCGATGTCCCAGATTTTGAGGGTTTTATCCCAGGAACCGGAAATTGCTCGCTTGCCGTCTGGTGCGATCGCGACTGCTTTTACCAAGTTAGTATGACCGATGAGAGCTTTCAGTTCCCTACCGGTGTCTGTGTCCCAGATTTTGAGGGTGTAATCCCTTGAAGCCGAAATCACTGTCTTGCCGTCTGGTGCGATCGCAACTGATAATACCTCCCGAATATTACCAGCAATAGTTCTCAATTCTCTGTCGCTGTCTATGTCCCAGATTTTGAGGTTGCTATCGTTTGAAGCGGAAATTGTCGTCTTGCCGTCTGGTGCGATCGCGACTGCTGTTACCGCATAAGTATGACCGGTGAGAGTTCTCAATTCTCTGCCACTGTCGATGTCCCAGATTTTGAGGGTTCTATCCCTTGAAGCCGAAATCGCTCGTTTGCCATCTGGTGCGATCGCGACGGCAAGTACCACACCAGTATGACCGGTGAGAGTTCTCAATTCCCTGCCACTGTCGATGTCCCAGATTTTCAGGGTTTTATCGCCTGAAGCCGAAATCGCTCGTTTGCCGTCTGGTGCGATCGCAACTGATAATGCCGAACCAAAATGACCGATGAGAGTTCTCAATTCCCTGCCGCTGTCGATGTCCCAGATTTTTAGGGTTTTATCCCCGTACCAGATTTTATCCCCGTACCAGATTTTCTGATCCCTTGAAGCTGAAATCGCTCGTTTGCCGTCTGATGCGATCGCGACGGCAAGTACCACACCAGCATGACCGGTGAGAGTTCTCAATTCCCTGTCACTGTCGATGTCCCAGATTTTCAGGGTTTTATCCTCTGAAGCCGAAATTGCTCGTTTGCCGTCTGGTGCGATCGCGACTGATTTTACCCCGTCAGTATGACCAGTGAGAGTTCTGAGTTCAGTGCCATTGTCGATGTCCCAGATTTTGAGGGTTTTATCCCCTGAAGCCGAAATTGCTCGTTTGCCGTCTGGTGCGATCGCTACTCCCCATACCTCGTCAGTATGACCGGTGAGAGTTCTGAGTTCAGTGCCATTGTCGATGTCCCAGATTTTCAGGGTTTTATCACCTGAAGCCGAAATCACTCGTTTGCCGTCTGGTGCGATCGCGACTGATTTTACCCCGTCAGTATGACCGGCCAGCGTCCGCAGCGCACCCTCATTTGCCCTTTCCAGATTAGCCCTCAAAGGCCGCAGCCAAGGAGTATTTTTCGACTGCTTTGCTTGTTCTAGCATGGCTTGAATGTCATCAGGAGACGAGATTTTTTCCGTCACTTTTTTGACAGGTTTACGGGGGGAAAACCTAGCAATTAATGGTAAATACTCCCAAAAATACTTAGATTCATCTATAATCATAGTTATTTCAGAAGGTAGCAACCTACCCAATAAATGCCCGGCCAGTTGCGTTTTATCCCTTTCCAAAATATGGGCCGACTTGCGAATTGCCCCCTGAATCAACTTCAAAGTTCCCGTTTGCCCCTCCGACAACAAAACATCAGAAACCCTCGCCAAATCGTAATCCTCAATTAACCCTTGAACTCCGATCGCATCCAACTTCGCCTCAATAAAATCAAAATCCGTCAACAACTGATGCAACCGTTCCCCTTGAACACTCTGGGCCAAATGCCCCGGCAAAGTTTCCAAAGCATAAAGCCGCTTTTTCGGCGACAGTTTCCCCAACCGTTCTTTAAACTTACTCATCGCCGTACAAATCCTCCCACAAATTATCAGAAATCGCCGTTTCAATATCCCGCAGCGAAACCCCAGCTTTCTGCACCACATCAATACGATGCAGAAATCTTTGGAAACTCGCGTGATAGATACTGTAATCGGGAGGACTATCACCGCTACGCCGCAGAAACTGTTCCCAATCATCCAGAACTTCCTGCACATCCAAAGCATCTTCCTCAGCAAAATCCGCCAAAATATCGCAACAAACCGGCTTGCGAGTTTTCGTCAACAAATAAATCACCTTCAACTTCCGGCGGCGCAATTCCTTATCTTTAACCGCCATTTCCATCCGCGCCCAATGCTTCTCATAATATCCTTCCAACTCCCTCGGCAAATCTTGCAAAGTCACATCGCTGTACTTGCCGGTATCGATATCATTCAGCACGTAGCGCAGGTACATAAAATTATTCTGGCTTTTTTCCGCCACCGCCGCCACAAACTGTTCGCGCTGCAAATTTTGACGGTTAATCCAACTCTGAATAGACGCGCTATTGCTGGTGCGTTTGTCAATATAAACCTTGACATCCGCCAAACTTTCTGCACTGTAGTGCATCAAATCAAAAGGCTCATGATTTGGCAAAGGCAGAGTTTTCGGCTGCTTGGAAACAATAAAATAAACGTTATCGGGCAAAGCATCGGGCAAATACAAAACATTGCTACCCCGCCCCTGCAAACTCAGATCCACTTCATCCAGGGCATCGACGACAATAATCAACTTTTTGCCGCCCAATTTAGCGCTGACTTCCCCCAACAATCGACTCAGAAAGTTGCCATCTCTGGTCGCATTTTCCGGCAGTTGCGGGTAATTTAGTTGATAGCCTCGAATTAACTGAGTGCAGGCATTTTCCAGAAATTGTTCGGCGCGGACAATGCCTTGAGATTGCGAGTTAAAATGGGCAACGCAGCGCCGCTTCAGCAGCAGAACTAACTTCGCCATAATTGAACTTTTGCCGACACCCGGATCTGCTTCTAAAACAAAATAGCCTTTGCGATTGTTCTGCAAAAATTCGGCAATTGCTGCAAACACAAATCGGCGGCCGGTAAAGTCTTGAGTCCGGTCTTGAATAATCGTTTCGCACTCGTAGGGAAGTGGCAATCTCGGCGCAGCAGGATCGATATATCTTTCCAGCAATGCCCGAATCTGCGCCAAATCATCGCGGATGCCAATTTCGATCGCCTCCAATTTCACCATCACTTGGCAAATCTGCTGCTGCGTCGCCACGGCCTCCAACTTTTGCAGAATTTCCCCATTTTGCAGCCCCAAAT
>JAYUGZ010000153.1:0-5561 GCA_043767465.1 Cyanobacteriota bacterium | reverse complement strand
GCGGACTTTAGTCCGCTTTTTAGTTGCGGACTAAAGTCCGCACTACGAACCAATTTTAGATCGCTCAATTGACCGGAGACGATATTATATTAGTTACTATCCAATTTTTATGTAACCAATTTAGCTATGACAGAAACACCAAAATTTTATATTGTCAAACGTCCTGCTGGTAATTGCGAGATTTTGCCCATCGCCCAAATCGCACAGCAAAGCCCCACTATTATAGAACAGTGGGGCCCTTACGATTCTGCTGAAGATGCGATCGCCCGTCGCATCGGTTTAATTCGCGCCGGCAAATGTCAACCGCAATAAATCAGATTCCATAAACTGTTTGATTGTTCGGACTTTAGTCCTTCAAAACTTAGAAAAGGACTGAAGTCCGAAGGATCAAACTTGCTACTTCGATTTAGAAGGTGTCGGACTCGGTTTAGCCTGCGTCGCAGTCGGCTTAGGTGACGCAGCCTGCGGTTTCGACTCAGCCTTATCGTTCCCTGTTTTACCAGTAGTAACTTGCTTTGTCAAAACTTCCAATGCTTTGGCGTACTGCGGATCTGCCACCGTAGCAATTTTATCGCGATCGCGCCGCAACTCCTGTTTTTGAGCATCAGTGAGTTCAACCACAAAATCCGGTTTAATTCCCATGTGATTGATATCAGTGCCGTTGGGAGTAAAATACTTGGCAATTGTCACCGCTAAACCGGCACCATTTCCCACGCCGCGTACCGACTGAACCAAACCCTTACCAAACGTCTTGGTACCCACCAAAACCGCGCGTTTGTTATCTTGCAAAGCACCGGATAGAATCTCGCTAGCACTTGCTGAACCGCCGTCTACGAGGACAACTAAAGGTTTGTCGGTAATTTCTCCTTTGTTTGCGGTTTGTTTGTCTGCCTCACCGATGCGATCGACCGTCGAGACGATCGTACCTTCTTTGAGCCACATCCGAGCAATTTCAATACTTCCGTACAGCAAGCCGCCGGGATTTGAACGCAAGTCTAAGATATAGCCCGTCACCTTTTTCTGTTCCAAATCCTTAATTGCCGATTTCATTTCCGATGCAGCGTTCGCGCTAAACTGATTTAAGCGAATATAGCCGATTTCGCCGATCGGGCTTTTCTGCACCGACTTCCGCACTGGATGAATTTCAATTTTAGCGCGTTTCAGCTTAAATTCTATTTCCTTTTTGTCGCGCAAGATAGTCAGAGTCACCTCAGTATTTGCCTGGCCGCGAATCAAACTTACCGCTTGATTCGTATCCATGCCTTCGGTGCTTTTGCCGTCAATCTTACTAATGATATCTTTTGCTAGAATGCCAGCGGTAAAAGCAGGAGTATCCTCAATGGGAGAAATCACCACCAACTTTTTAGTTTTCTCATCTTGAGTCAACTGAATCCCAACTCCAGTCAATTCCCCAGAAGTTTCAACCTGCATATTTTTGAACTCTTCAGGGTTCATAAACCGCGTGTAAGGATCATCCAGCTTCTTCAGCATTTCACGAATTGCTTTATAAGCTTCCTCATCGCTAGTATAAGTCCGGTTCAAATAATCATTCCGCACCGCTTTCCAGTCAACCTGGTTAAAAGTGCCATCAACATAACTTTTGTCAATAATCTGCCAAACTTCATCAACCAATTCTTTAGGACTTCCCCTAAAAGAAGCCAGAGATTTAGAACTGCAACCAGTGTTGGCAAGAGTTACAGCAGTGAGTACCACCGCTGCTGCACTTAGAACGAGCCCTCGTTTTGTTATAACCATTTGTCTGACGCGCGGGAGGAAAAGAGTTCAGAATAATCACGCCCAATCTAACACAGGCAAGCCTTGGTCGGATTTTGGATACATATTTATTCAACTTTCCCGAGTTCTGCGGTGTCAACTTCAGACTGAAACCCTCTATCTCTCTCGTTTGTATCGAAGCCTAGATCCCCCTAAATCCCCATGATAGTCGGGGGACTTTGAGCGTTATTGTCCCCCCTTAACAAGGACTTCGATCGCTCTTGTCCCCCCCTTACTAAGGGGGGTTAGGGGGGATCTCCGGGTTTAACAACACGCATTAGGGACGATCCTCTCGCCTGGGCTGCGCTAACGAGCGAAATTAAGGTTCAAACCAGCGATCGTCCGACTTAATCAAATTAATCAATTCTGCCACACCTTCAGACTCAGGAACCTTCTTAATCTCATCCCGGCCGCGGTACAGAGAAATAAAACCCGGTTGCTTCCCGACATAGCCATAATCAGCATCAGCCATTTCCCCAGGCCCATTGACAATACAGCCCATAACAGCAATATCCAAACCCGTCAGATGCTTCGTCGCCTCCCTCACTTTGTGCAACACATCCTCTAAGTTAAACAAAGTACGGCCACAGGAAGGACAAGCCACATACTCAACCATCGTTTTCCGCAATCCCAAGGCTTGCAGAATGCTGTAGCAGACAGGAATCTCCTTTTCCGGCGCCTCAGTCAGGGAGACGCGGATGGTGTCGCCGATACCGTCAATTAACAAAGGTGCGAGGCCTGCGGTGGATTTGATCCGGCCGTATTCGCCGTCGCCAGCTTCCGTGACGCCCAAATGCAGCGGGTAGTCCATGCCCAATTCGTCCATCCGGTGCGCCATCAAGCGGTAAGCAGCCACCATCACCGGCGCGCGGGAGGCTTTGAGGGAAAGTACAATATTGCGGAAGTCGAGGGATTCGCAAATTTTGATAAATTCTAGGGCCGACTCTACCATGCCTTGGGGCGTATCGCCGTAGGTAAACAGCATCCGTTCGGCGAGGGAACCGTGATTGACGCCGATTCGCAAAGCTTTGCCTTGATCTCGCAGGGAAATCACCAGAGGTTCGAGGGTTTCGCGGATTTTATCCCCAATTTCCGCGAATTCCGCTTCGGTATATTCGGTTCTGTCGGCTTTCGGTTTCTCGAACACGTAAAGTCCGGGATTGATTCTCACTTTGTCTACGTGTTTGGCCACTTCCAGGGCAATTTTCATGCCGTTGTGGTGGACATCGGCGACGAGGGGCACTGGTTGGTAGGTGGCGTGCAGTTTTTGCTTGATTTCGGCTAAAGCTTTGGCGTGGGCCATGCTGGGCACGGTGACGCGGACGATTTCGCAGCCTATCTCGTGCAAGCGCCGGATTCCGGCGACTGAACCGTCGATGTCGAGGGTGTCTTCGTTAATCATCGACTGTACAACCACGGGGTAGCCTCCGCCGATCGTGATACTGCCGACCTTGACTGGCCGGGTTTTGCGACGTTTGATGGCGGTGTCGAAGGTTGGTTCGGTTGTGGGGGTTTGAGTGGGGTTGGGTAGAGTTTGCATAACTGGTTGTTAGTGTTCTGTAATTAGAGTCTATAAAAATTGTGTCTGCTGTTTTTTAGGTTGCCATAGAAATGACCTGTTTGGACAAAGAGGTTTTGGGTTTTGGGATTTGGGATAAAAATGCTCGCGTACCTCTCACTCACATGATGTAGGTTGGCCCCGTCGTGTTACGCAGCCATCACCGGGAAGGCGAAGATAGGTTGATTGGGTACAATTTATTGTTTGATGAAGATTTTGGGTAGAATTCAATAGGGTTCAGTTAAAATTGTCATTGCGAGGAACGAAGCAATCGCAGTGTCTATTTTTCATGGGTTTGCCCTGTGAGAATCTCTGATATGAACGGTATAGGAGTATAATTTATCGTTACAATCTGGGTTAGGATCTGGCAAAATTATATAAATAGTTTGGAGTCTTCAGCAGTTATGCCCGATGAAATGATTAGCATTGCGACTAGCGGCGATACTCCCGATGAGTCACCGGAAGCACCTGATTTGGAGGGTGCGAAGATAGGGGCAGATACCGACAAATCCCAGAACTTGCACCTTCTAATCCTACTGTTATTGAGTCTGATGTTCCCCTCAAGTCCGAAGGCGGAGTAGACTACACTCAGTTGCGCGATTTACTAGCCAGCGGAAAGTGGAAAGAGGCGGATGAGGAAACGGCGAATAAGATGGTTGAGGTAGCGGGGATAACAGAGGATGGCTGGCTGGAATTTGAAGATATCGACGATCGATTTCCCCCCTGTCAACAAGATTTACACACCATTTACCAATCACCTTCACATAACAGGAGAATAGATAATGGCGAGCTGAGAGTTGAAGATATCGATCGATTTCCCTGTGAAGATTTACGCACCATTGACCAACTTTGGGTAAAATACAGTAATGGACGTTTCGGTTTTTCGGTGCAGAAGCGCATCTATGAAAGTCTGGGGGGAACCAGGGAAAATGATTATAAAATATGGGAAGCTTTTGGCGATCGGGTAGGTTGGCGTGTGAATAGTAGTAAATGGTTGCACTATAATGATCTAAAATTCAACACCAAAGCACCTATAGGACACCTCCCGTGTGTGAAGGGAAAGTTAACTGATGGGGTGGTTGGTGGGGGGCTTGTTGTGGGGCGTTCTCTTCTCTCGCGTCGAGACTTGCAAGGTGTAACATCTAAGGGTTACAGAGTTTCGTGAAGATTTATAACAGAGGCTTTAACCACGAAACTGCGCCACTTCTACGTTTCCGATACCTGGCATTCACCGGACTGGGCTAAAAGGCTACCAGTGATACTAATTGTTAACATAATGTTTGATGTCGAATGAACTTTGAAATTATCGGCAATATTACTAATATTGAAACAATAGCAGTTGGCAACTCAATTCGGGAAGTAGAACGTTTGCGGAAAGTTTATGGCAATGGACGTTGGAGAAAACTAAAAGGCATAGCAACAATTAGCCTGACTGACGGTACAGCTTGCGAAGCTGAACTACATTGGTATGAAGCACACGGCATTGGAAAAAAAGAAATCAAAATCAAATATATTTTATAGGAGGAGGCATGAATCCCCATAACTTAGAAACACAATTTGTAGTTTGCATTAATAATCAAGACTATCAAGCATCCTTGGAAGTACGAAAAATTTATCGAATCATACCCGATAATCGCGCTGCGGAACATCAATTTATCCGAGTTATTGATGAATCCGGCGAAGATTATTTGTATCCAGTCGTATATTTCGTGCCGATCGCATTGCCGAAAGCCGTAGAAGCCGTATTTGCCTAGGATAAATTAACAATGCTATCTGTAGAAAAATGCCCAATTTGCGGCGGTGAAATAGTTATCAAAGAAGTCGATAAACTTTTACGGGGCGGCAAGCATACTGCTATCTTAAAAGTATCCGCTGAAGTTTGCCTAAGCTGTGGAGAACGGTTGTACTCTGTGGAAACAGTTAGGAAATTTGCCAAAATTAGACAGCAGCTACAGCGAGAAGAGACTCAAGAATTTCAAGCGATGGGGCAGTTTTTTCGCGTTGGGTAAGTAACAGTCAAGTAGGGTGTGTCGCCTCGAAAAATCCGGGCGGGCACGGGGGCACTGCCCCTACATATCGACAATCTCATAGCGACGCACCTTACAAAATACTTGACTAAACAAATGTTGGGGTAGTTAAGTCTTCAAAATATTTTACTTTCCCCCGCATATCCTTAAATAATTCTTCAGTTGAAAGAGACTTTTCATACTGAGAAATTCTCACAACTGGT
>JAYUGZ010000152.1:0-2215 GCA_043767465.1 Cyanobacteriota bacterium | reverse complement strand
TCTTGGGAAATTCGGTAGACTGTGGCGTTGTCTCCGGTGAAGATTAGGGTGCGTTGGGGAGAGTGTTCGGCTAAGATTTGGGCTAAGATTCGCAGTTTTCCGTTTGTACAAAGGGCGATTTCTTTGGCTTGGCGGTGGGCTAGCATGGCGCGCCTTCCTAAAGGCGATCGCGCGCTTGCCATGATAAAGTGTTTCCATCCTTCGAGGCTGGATATTTTGATGTTAGACTGTTTTAAGAAGTCGTTGCGAACATTGATTAATTCGCTGTAGCGATCGCCTTCTTCTTTTGATAATTTTACCATGATTTGGACTATCTTGTGTTCGGCTAAAGCATCGCCTGCTAAGTCTTCGGGTCTTTTGCTATATACTGTTGGGCCGATCAGGAAATGTAAATCGCTATGGCGGCCGTCTGTGCGATCGGGTGTTGCTGTCAATCCGAGTCGATAAGGGGCGATCGCATATTCGGAAATTACTCGATAAAAGTCGGTGGGTAAGTGGTGGCATTCGTCAAAAACTAGCAAGCCGTATTTGTTGCCCAAGGTTTCTGCATGAATGCTTGCACTGTCGTAGGTGGCGACTAAGATTGGCGTTTTGTCCCGCGAACCTCCGCCCAACAATCCAATTTCGATGTCGGGAAAAGCTGCTTTTAAATTAGCGTACCACTGGTGCATTAAATCGAGAGTTGGTACTACGACTAATGTACTGCGGCCAGTGACTTGCATGGCTAATTGTGCCAAGTAAGTTTTGCCGGAAGCGGTGGGGAGGACGACTACTCCTTGGCTTCCTGCTTCTTGCCAAGCTGCGAGGGCTTCTTGTTGATGCTGGTAAGGCTGCATTTCAACGCTGGGCACGAGTTCGAGTAGTTCGTATCCGCGGGCTTCGTCGGTGAAGTTGGTACAATCGGCTTGGAGAGATTCTACCAGCGGGCGGTAGTGAATGGCGCGAATCCGAAATTTTTCCACGCGATCGTCCCACGTAGCAAAATCCGCCCAGTCTCTGCCTGTAGGCGGCGGGTGCAGCAATAGCGTTCCGCGATCGAATGTTAATGTAGGTATGCGTGGCATTTGTTTTGAGACGCGCTGAGTGCAAGCCTGTTAAATTATAGGCGATCGATCAAATATCTTGACGGCAGATTCTCTATAAGTTAGTTTTTTTTTAAGCAAATCTACAGAACCACAATCTACTTTATACTGTTACGGGCTGTTGGTTGAGATTTTTACCAGTTTTTAGCAGATAAGTTTGCCACACTGTCAAAAGTTTGTAGTAGGGACTTTATTCCTTGCTGCTGAGTTGGCAAAAAAGAACTAAAATTCCTACTACAAAAGTGTTTTTCAAGATTTTTACAAGGCTCGAAGTTCACTTTCTTTCAGAAAAATATGCTTGATCTTATCAGATACAAACAAAACTTTTTAAATGCTACTGAGGGCTGGGATAATGAAAAATGGAGCAATCTGAATCATAATCCATTCGTGATTTGTTCCCCAAATCTTCAAGATTGTCATGTTAAAAATTGTCGCTTAGTTGAAACTCGGGCGAAAATGTTGGAATATCTGCCGAAAAATAGTGTGGTGGCTGAGGTTGGAACTCAATACGGGCACTTTTCAGAAGAAATTCTTTCTATTGCTAAGCCCGAAAAACTGCATCTCATAGATTATAATTTTGACTTCTTTAAACAAGGGTTAAGTCAAACAGAAAACAGTCTCTTACAAGACGGGATAGAACAGGGAACTATCGAGCTTCATGAAGGCGATTCTTCGACTATTTTAAGCAGCTTTCCTGATAAATTTTTCGACTGGATATATATCGATGCCGACCACACCTATGAAGGTGTCTGCAAAGATATTCAGCAAGGTTATCCCAAGGTGAAACCCGACGGTATAATGGTTTTTAACGATTACACGAATTGGTCGGTATGCGAGATAATGCCCTACGGTGTGGCGAAAGCAGTTAATGAGTTTTGTATTGCCCATAACTGGGAAATCGTATTTCTCGCGCTTCAGTCTTTAGGCTATCACGATATTGCACTCAAGAAAAATATTGGGGAAAAGGAGGTGCGGATTCAGTTACAGGAGGCTAAGTCAGAGTTGCAGCGTTCGCAGCTTCAGATGCAGCAGCTTGAGTTAGAGTTGGAACAGACTAAAAGCGCGATCGACTTTATGGAAAATGACAAATTCTGGAAATTGCGATCGCACTGGATGAAAATCAAACAAATATT
>JAYUGZ010000151.1:0-14059 GCA_043767465.1 Cyanobacteriota bacterium | reverse complement strand
CGAGACTCCGCTAAAAGCCAGATTTATCAAGGAATTTAGCGTTAATTTGACACCAATGGCGATCTTCGGCGCACCCTACAGGATAGAGATTATCCTCCAAACTCTTTCTTATCTTCCAATCCCTACATATTGGAAACCAGCCGCTTCTAAAACCTTCTTATCTAAGAAATTGCGGCCATCAATCATCACCGCATGAGCCATCAACTTCGCCATTTTATCGTAATCTAAATTACGAAACTGTTCCCAATCTGTCACCAACACCAAAGCATCGCAACCATCCGCCAATCTTTCGGGATCTGTTTCTACCAAAACTCCCGACAAACCGTGACGCATCCCAGTTTGAGAAACAATCGGATCGTAAGCTTTAACTCTTGCTCCCAACCGATTCAAATTCTCGATTAAATTCAGCGAAGGAGCATCCCGCAAATCGTCAGTATCCGGCTTGAAAGTCAAGCCCAAAAGTCCGACAGTTTTGCCTTTAAGAATCTTCAAAACTTGCTGCAATTTTTCAATTGCAATCAACCGCTGACGTTCGTTAACTTCCACTGCTGCTTTCAGTAAATGTGCTTCGTAGCCGTAATCATCAGCAGTGTGAACCAAAGCCGAAACATCTTTGGGGAAACAAGAACCGCCCCAACCAATTCCAGCTTGCAAAAACTTGCTACCAATCCGCGAATCTAAACCGATACCTCGGGCTACTTGAGTAACATCTGCACCAACCCGATCGCAAATATTAGCAACTTCATTGATAAAGCTAATCTTAGTCGCCAAAAAAGCATTAGCTGCGTACTTAATCATTTCTGCGGAACTGATATCAGTCATCACCACGGGTACCGCAGCCAAAGACGTATTTTCTGCAAACTTGCGATCGACAATCGGGGTGTATAATTGTAGCATCATATCCATCGCCCGCTGAGAGTTGCTGCCGAGAACAATGCGATCGGGATTAAACGTATCGTGAACCGCGCAGCCCTCCCGCAAAAACTCCGGATTGCTAACCACATCAAATTGCACGCCTGTTTTTGCTGCTACTTCCTCACCAGAAACCCCGTCACCGCTTTGAGCTTTTTGACGCTCAGCCAAACCGTCTAAAACAATCCTCCGCACCCAATCTCCCGAACCGATTGGTACGGTAGATTTGTTGACAATCACTTTGTAATCGCCGTCGAGGTGAGCTCCAATGCCGCGAGCAACCGCCTCCACGTAGCGAGTATCGCTTTCCCCAGTAGGCAAAGGAGGGGTTCCCACGGCAATGAATAAAATATCGCCGTGAGCAACTCCTGCTGCTAAATCCGCAGTAAACTCAAGCTTTCCAGATTGAGAAGCCGACTGCATTAATTCTGACAGTCCGGGTTCAAAAATTGGCGACTGTCCCGACTTCATTAATTTAACTTTTTCTTCGTTGTTGTCTACGCAAATCACGTGATGGCCGATGTGGGCCAAGCAAGTGCCGGTGACTAAGCCGACGTATCCTGTACCGATGACGCAAACACGCATATAAATGTCCTCAAAGTTAGTAAACAGTTGATAGTTGATAGTTGACAGTTGTTATTAGTCAGAGGGCAGAGGGCAGATTGAGGAAGTCCGAGGGAAGTGGAAATAAGTAAGAAGTAAAAATTCTCCTCCTGTCTCACTTCCCACTCTCCATCTCTAATTGAGATTTCCCTCGATGCGATCGCGAAAATCCTTGATAGTCAACTCTAAACCTTTATCCAGCGGCACAGTTGGCTCCCAACCCAACCAATTTTTAGCACGAGTAATATCCGGTTGTCGCTGTTTTGGATCGTCTTCCGGCAGCGGTTTGAAGATAATTTCTGCCCCGGGATTAATCATATTTTGAATTTTCTGTGCCAGTTCCAAGATAGTATATTCCCCGGGATTTCCCAAATTCATCGGCCCGATTTGGTCGCTATTCATCAGTCGAATAAATCCTTCCACCAAATCGGAAACGTAGCAGAAACTCCGCGTTTGAGAACCATCGCCATACACAGTCAGCGGCTGATTTCGCAAAGCTTGAACGATAAAATTGCTCACAACTCTGCCGTCATTTTCCAACATTCGCGGGCCGTAGGTATTAAAAATTCGCACCACTCGAATGTCCACACCATTTTGGCGGTGGTAGTCAAAAGATAGGGTTTCAGCTACTCGCTTCCCCTCGTCGTAACAACTGCGAATTCCGATACAATTAACATTGCCACGATAATCTTCTGTTTGGGGATGGACATCTGGATCTCCGTACACTTCTGATGTCGAGGCTAGAAAAAACCTTGCCTTCACCCGCTTGGCCAATCCCAACATATTCATCGTGCCGATGACGTTTGTTTTGATTGTCTTGACGGGATTGTACTGATAGTGTACAGGGGAAGCTGGACAAGCTAAATGGTAAATCTGATCTACCTCTAACCGAATCGGTTCCGTGATGTCGTGGCGGATCAACTCAAAATAAGGGTGATCCAGCCATTTGAGGATATGACGCTTAGTCCCGGTGTAAAAGTTATCCAGGCAGACTACCTCGTGTCCTTGGGCCATTAAGCGATCGATCAGATGGGAGCCGATAAAACCCGCACCGCCTGTGACTAAAATTCTCATGGGGGAAACTGCCGTTCTGTTTAGAGTGTAAGACTGTGGTACAACGATTCAGTCGATCGAACCAAACTTGCTAACAGAATAGCAAAATTTCGATCGACAATGTAAAGACTTATGCGCCACCTTCATAAAATCTTTAATTAACTCACCACAGTCAAATATTTTCAACTGAGTGCGATCGATGCTAGATCCAAGCTGGTTAATTTTATTTGCACTGCGATATTTCTGAATAAATACTGTTGACATTATATGCAAGTAAATATAAAATGATAATTCTGAATTTTTGGGAATAATTATAGTTAGCAAACAAAACATATAGCGGTTCTCAAAAAAGTGAGGATAGCCAAATGCCCACGGAGGTCTATGCCGTTCGCGTCCGCGAATCTTTCGCTCGAAAGGCTATATTGTCAGATGGGTTGGGTTAGACGATCGCACTCGCCACCACAAGTGCGATCGCGCTTTCCACTTTTCGCGATAGATCGATCGCACCCTGTGGAAATGATTAAAGTGGGTGCTTGTGCGATCAGCGATCGCAGCATTGGATATCATTTTGTGCGATCGTATTTGTCAAGAACTAGCAGCCACTGAATTAGACACTTGGCAGGAATATACTCTGTTAAAAATGGATTTTGAGGACGATTTCGACGACGAGGGGATGCCATTACCAGTTTTTTTGTTAAAAATGACTTGTCCGAGCACCGGACACATTCATGCTTTGCGAGTGCCTCCTGATGTGACATCTGCACAAGAGGCAATTCGCTGGGTAAATTGGGACATTGACTCAGAAGAGTTTTCCGTGCAAACTTGAAAGTAAGCAGCAGAAATACAATAATTTCCGATTGTTAGTTGATTAGGATGATTTCAGGAGATACGATTTATGGTAGTTGCAACAAAATCAACAATTTCTCTTGCAGAGTTTTTGCAGTTGCCAGAAACTAAACCGGCAAGCGAGTACATCGACGGTCAAATTTATCAAAAACCTATGCCACAAGGCAAACATAGCAAACTTCAAAGTGAGTTATTGTTGGCAATTTCTGAGGTTGGGGAACCCCAAAAGTTAGTCTGTCCTTTTCCAGAATTGTGCTGTACCTTTGGGTATTGCTCAATTGTTCCCGATATTGCTGTTTTTGAGTGGTCTCGCATTCCCGTTGATGAAGATGGAGAAATTGCCAACCGTATTGAAATTGTACCGGATTGGATTATTGAAATTATCTCACCAGACCAATCTCCAAATAAGGTGATTAAAAAGATACTTTTTTCGATTCAACATGGCACTAAATTGGGTTGGTTTGCCGATCCAAGCGATAAATCAGTAATAGTTTTTCAGCCTAATCAAATGCCTGAATTTAAATCGGGTACGGATATTTTACCTGTACTTGGTGTATTGGGAGATTGGCAATTATCCGCAGCGGATTTATTTAATTGGCTGAAAATTAATTGATTGAAAGTTATGGCGCCATGTCAGCAACAGGCTATAAGAGCCTTTTCCACAAGAAAATTCACTCTTTGTGAAACAGGCTCTTATAGCCTGTTCTTGAAAATGATGAAACAGTATGTTCCACAACTTCACCACAGTCATTAATCCATAAAACACTAATCAACATTGGCCCTGTGCCAGTTAAAATGGTGGAATGCACAAACCATCAATTTAGCAAAAACTGTTAATAAGATAAGAAAGAAGCCCACCTTCAGTCAAAGGTGAGCTAAATTCATGCCAGCTTATTGACAGCTAGGCAATCGGGTCTCTTAGCGGATTGACGTAAAAGTTGAGAAAAAGATCCGAATCTTCCGGAAAAACTTATTCCCCAACAATTAAGCTCCAGTTTACCCGTTAGCGAAGCCCTCGAAGAGGATCGCACCAGCGACATCTCACCCGCAGCGATGTTGTCCTGAAATTGGGGAAATGCTGGGGCTTTAATTTTCCAGCAATCCCCAATCCCAAAGGGTTTAAGCGTCCTCATCGTGAGCGAAGCGACGGAACAGAAAGTCTAGGGCGTAGTTCCGCAGGTTGTAGTATTCGGGATCTTCCATCATTTGCACCCGATCGCGCGGACGCGGAAAAGGTATCTCCAGAACCTCGCCAATCGTCGCTGACGGGCCGTTAGTCATCATCACCAGTCGATCGGCCAAAAACAGCGCTTCGTCAATATCGTGAGTAATCATCAACACCGTACAGCGGTGATCGTTCCAGATTTTCAGCAACTCTTCCTGCAATTCTTCCTTGGTAATTGCGTCGAGAGCACCGAAAGGTTCGTCCAAAATCAGCACCTGCGGGCGAATTGCCAAAGCGCGGGCGATGGACACCCGCTGCTTCATACCCCCAGAAATTTGCGGAGGTCTTTTCTCAGCAGCTTCTGTCAGTCCCACCATCGCCAAATGCTCGTTGACGATCGCATTTTTTTCGACCTTGGACTTCTCTGGAAATACAGCGTTAACGGCAATGTAAACATTTTCAAACACCGTGCGCCAAGGCAGCAAAGCATAACCTTGAAACACTACCATGCGATCGGGGCCCGGCTTCTCGATCCGCTGGCCGTTAATCGACACGGTGCCCTCGCTAGGATGGCTAAAACCGGACACCATATTTAACAGTGTTGACTTGCCGCAGCCAGAGTGTCCGATCAGAGTAATAAACTCTCCCTCAGCTACGGTCAAGTTAACGTTTTCTAATGCTCTGTAACCGTTTGGATATACTTTGTAAACATTGTCTATCACCAAAAAAGGCTGGCGGCGATCGTTCGGTTGGTGGATCTGGGTTTTGGTGTTCGTCTGGTTGACAGCAGTATTAATCATGGGTTTGAGAAGCCGTTAGTAGGTGATTAGCGATAGCAAATAATGGAGTTTTGAATGGTGAGCTGCGAGTCGAGATTGTAGATTTGCCAGTTCCCTGTATATTTTCAGTATTGAGTTTAAATTGCAAGACTTTTGCATCAATTATATAATTGTGCCGCTTCACTCTCAACAATGCAATCAATCGCTGTGATTTCTGATTCCTCTTGTCTGACTTCTGAGTTAATAAGTCTTCGACAGGGGCGATCGAGAACCAAGCAATTTTTTCACCTTTTGATATCTCAAAACTCGCAGAGCACCATTAGACATTGAGCCGGTGGAAAGCAGTCCACCGGCTGGGGCGGACAAACACAGATCCTAAGCAGCTCTGCGGCCAGAATCCAGAATCACTTCAGCCATCGTGTAATCGCGTTTAATCGCTAGATTGTTGAGATAGCCGATCGGATCTTCAGCATTAAACACCGAGCCATCAAACAAACGGAGAGAACCCCGAGTGTAAGTAATATCAGACATTCCCAGCTCCCGTGCTGCGGTACTGAAGGGGCCGACTCGCACCACCCGTTCCAGAATTTCTACCCAGTTGCGGGGGAAGACTGTATCGCCCCAACGCGCCATCTGTACCATGTGCCACAACTGTTCAGTACGGCTTGGGCGGTTCACCCCGTCGCCGGAAAACAAGTGGTGGGCGTATTCGCGCATCGGAGTATCCAGATTACAAGCAGTAGATTTGGGATCGCCAATTTGGATGAAACTCTTGTCAGTCGCGACGTATTCCCGTCCCGCCACAATTTCGGAAACTTCTTGGGCGTGGGCCGGATCGCTGCAATAGTGGCAAGCTTCTAGCAAAGCTTTCACCAAAGCAATGTGAGTGTTGGGGTAAGCATTCGCCCATTCTTCCCGAACTCCCAGAATTTTTGCCGGGTGTCCAGGCCACAGTTCCAAATCTGTAGCCACGGTAAAGCCGACTCCTTCCATCGCCGCGCGCAAGTTCCAAGGTTCGCCGACGCAGAAACCGTCAATAGTCCCACCTTGCAAGTCCACGATCATCTGGGCTGGAGGGATGTTTTTTAGCAACACATCATGATCTGGGTCAATGCCACCGGAAGCCAGCCAGTAGCGCAGCAGCAGGTTGTGCATTGATGAAGGGTGAACGATGCCCATGCGGTGGGTTTGCGCGGGGGTTCTGCGCAGCATTTCTTTGAAATCTGCCAGAGTGTAAATCCCTTGGTCGTAGAAGCGGCGGGCGAGGGTAATTCCGTTGCCGTTGCGGCTCATGGTGAGGGCTGAAACGGTTGCTATGGGCTTCTCTTGGTGGCCTCCCAAGCTTAACCATGCTGCCATCCCAGAGGGCATTTGGGCTGCGTCTAGGTATCCGGCGGCGATGCCGTCTACGATGCCGCGCCAGCTTGTTTCGCGCACGAGATGCACTTCATCGAGTCCATGTTTGGCAAATAAGCCTTTTTCTTTGGCGATCGCGAGGGGAGCGCAGGCTGCTAGGGGGATAAAGCCGAGTTCCAGGTTGACTTTTTCTAGGCCGTGGCGGGCGATCGCAGGTACTTTCCGTGCCCGCAGTTTTTTCACCCGTTTCTGCTGGTTGAGGAAGTAAATCATTTCGCTCCGCAGCGCGTAGTAGCTGGGGTGTGAGACTACTTCCATGCGTATGCGCGGGCGGGGGATGTCTACGTCGAGGATGCCGCCAATTTTCGATTCTGGGCCGTTGGTGAGCATGACGATGCGATCGCTCAGTAGCACTGCTTCGTCTACGTCGTGCGTTACCATCAGGGCGCTGATTTCGTACTCTTGGCAGATTTCCATCAACTTTTCTTGCAAGTTGCCGCGAGTCAAAGCGTCTAGGGCGCCGAATGGTTCGTCTAAGAGTAACAGTTTGGGACGCAGGGCTAGGGCACGGGCGATCGCCACGCGCTGTTTTTGTCCGCCGGAGAGGAGTGCCGGTTGCTTCTCGGAGTGGGGCCCCAAGCCCACCATGTCGATGTGTTTTTGGATGATGTCGAGGCGCTCAGCTTTAGCTAAGCCGCTCATTACTGAGTCTACGGCGAGGGTAATATTTTCTCTGACTGTCCGCCAAGGTAGCAGCGAATAGTTTTGAAACACTACCATGCGATCGGGGCCCGGCTGAGTGATTCTTTGTCCGTCGATCGTTACCAATCCTTCTGTGGGTAGATCCAAACCTGCCACCATATTTAGTAGCGTAGATTTACCGCAACCGGAGTGTCCCACTAAGGAGACGAATTCTCCTTTTTTAATTTCTAAATCAATGCCTTTGAGGGCTACGTATGTGCCGCCGTCTGTTAAATTAAATGTTTTTCCGACTTGTTCTACCGCAATCAAAACTGACATGGTTTTCTTGCCTTTCTTGTAGGTTTGTCCTTGATTTTTTGCTTAATGATTCTTGACTGTTGACTCTTAGCTGTTATCTTAGTGCCGATCGCCCAACTGCAATAATAATATAGGTTCTATCGTTCGGACTTCAGTCCTCTTAAAAGACTGAGGACTGAAGTCCTTGTTAATAACCAGATTGCAGTTATTTTACCGAACTTGATATTAGCTGTCAACCGACAACCGACAACCGACAACTGACAACTGTCAGCTTTTGTTATTTGCCTTGAGAGGGAGCAATTTTTTGCTGCAACCATGCCATCAGGCGATCGAGCATCAAACCAACAGCCCCAATGTAGAACACCGCTAATAGAATTTCACTGATGTAGTTTTGTTGGTAAGCATTCCAAATAAAGAAGCCGATACCTGTAATCCCGGACATCACGATTTCTGCTGCAATAATCGCCAGCCAAGCCAAACCGATCGCAATTCTCAATCCGGTGAAGATATAAGGAAGCGCCGACGGAAACAAGATATTGATGTAATATTCCTTCCGAGAAAGTTGCAGCACTTTCGCCACGTTGTTGTAATCGTCAGGAATTTGACGGACACCTTCAGCCGTGTTGATTAAAATCGGCCACACAGAGGTAATGAAAATCACGAACAAAGCAGCAGGTTCGTTTTGTTGTAGTGCAGCCAGGGCGATGGGTACCCAAGCCAAAGGCGCGACCATCCGCAAAAACTGGAAAATCGGGTCTAAAGCCTTATTCAGGAAAGGATTCGTACCTACCAAAACCCCCACGCTAATGCCCACAGCGGCCGCTAGAGTGTAGCCTTTTGCTACCCGTTCCAAACTAGCCATAGTCTGCCAAAATAAGCCGACTCCGTAGGTTTTGGAGTTCATGAAAGGATACATCAACAAAATCCGCGTCCGTTCATCCGTCCAAACGCTAGTTGGGGGTGGCAATTTGATGATTCCTGTACCCGAGAGGAATTGCCAAATTAGCAGGAACCCCAAAAGTCCTAAAACTGGTGGCAATATATTTGAGGAATTCTTTTTCCAAAACTCGCCAAAGACTCCTTGGACATCGACTCCGCCTCTCCGATTTGTGCTGACAGCCATCTTGCTAATCTCCTGTGTTTCTGCTGTTTTTTTTTCGAGACTAAGTTATGGGAAGCTTCTACCCATCACGCTTTTTTAATTGCCAAACTCTTGATGTATTCTTCGGGCTTGTCCGGGTTGAATTCTTTGCCGTCGAAGAACTTCTCAACGCCACGAGACGTATTTTTAGGAATGTCAGCATCAGCAACTCCGGCTAATTTAGCCGCTGCTTTCCACAAATCTTCGCGGTTGACTTTGCCGATAATTGCCTTGGAATCTGCCAAGGTTTTTGTGGGCAAGAAACCCCAGCGGACGCTTTCGGTTAAGAACCACAAATCGTGACTCTTGTAGGGATAGGAAACGTTGCCGACTCCATCGTTCCAGTACAGCGTACTCATTTTGAAGTCGTTGATGTCTGGTTTGCCATCGGCCATGACGTACTTGCCTTGATAAGGAGGAAGCAACACTTCCTGCTTTACGTCAAAGAAGTTTTTGCCAGAAACAATTGACACCAATTCGGCACGATTTTCTGGTTTGTCGCACCACTGCTGCGCTTCAATTATTCCTGCTAACAGGGCTTCGGTAGCTTTGGGATGCTTGTCTACCCAGTCGCCGCGAATTGCGAGGTATTCTTCTGGATGTCCTTTCCAAATTTCGGCAGTTAAAGCGGACAAGAAGCCGATTTTTTCTTTGACAATCCGTAGCGGCCATGGGTCGCCTGTGCTGAAACCGTCCATGCTGCCGGTTTTCATGTTGGCCACGGTTTGGGCTGCCGGTACTGTTAGCAGTTCGACATCTGTGTCGGGATTGATGCCGTTAGCTGCTAGCCAGTAGCGAATCCACAAATCTTGGTTGGCCTTGGGAAAGGTGTAGGCTGCTTTGAAAGGCGTGCCTGCTTTCTTGAGTCCGAGGATGTAGTCTTGGGCGGATTTTTCGAGTTTGAGTCCGAGACCTTTACCTTCGTGTTTGCCGGCGATCGCAATTCCATTTCCCTGAGTGTTTAGCTGTAACAGCACGTACATCGGGATTTGGACGCTGTTCTTGGTAATCAGACCTTGGCTAATCAAGTAGGGCATGGGCATTTGCCACTGGCCGCCGTCAATGCCGCCGCCTGCGGAACCGATTTCTACGTTGTCTCTGGCTGATCCCCAGTTGGCTTGTTTGGCAACTTTGACATCTACCATGCCGTATTTGGCAAAGAAGCCTTTTTCTTGGGCAATAATTAATGGTGCTGATTCGACGATCGGGATATATCCCAATGTAATCTTGGTGCTTTCGATTCCTTCTACTCTTTTCTCGTTAGCAACCGCAACTGCTGATGTGGCAGCAGGAACTGCGCCACCGGCACCAGCACCTGAACCACCGCCAGCAGTTGCACCGGGTTCGGGGGGATTTCCCAAACAGCCTTTGAGCAGTATTGAACTTACAGCACCGGCGCCTGCTGTGACGATAAATTTGCGTCTTGAAAATTGATCTGAAAACTTTGTCATAGCCTAGCCTCGCTCCAATACATAATCTTCTGTAACGACATCACTGAAGTTTATCAAAGCACTTTTTTACTGTTCGCTAGTTGGGTTTAGGGAACTCTTTTAAGCGCCGGCAAAGCAGGATGGAGCAGAAAAACTTATTGTTACTATAAGCTTTTGTCAGATCCCTGCTGATTTGACTGTTTTGATTAACTCGATGTTGCGATCGGCTAAGTTGCGTTAACTCGCCAGCAGCGAGCTCCACGTTTTCTCAGCTTGATTATTCAGTTTACCGTACTGTAGCTGTAATTATAAAACAAATATTAAATTTAAATGATAAGCATATATTGTAGAATCTTGCGTTTTATTAAGTATTCCTTGGTGTTGCCTGCTTGTTTGACCCTTCGCCAATATTTCACCAAAATGCTTGTGGTGTCAGGTTTTGGGCCGTCGCCCGCTGCCTGCATTCTCATGGTTGTCAACGATCGGCTGCATCTCATACTTTTGATGTATTGACATTGTTGGTAAAAAATGTTATGTCCTAAAAATATGCCTCCACGAGCGATCGCCCGTGGAGACGGCGCGCTTATATGAGAAAAAAATGAGACAAAAAATAAAGTTTTGAGTAGAAAGCTGAGAGACTGACTCCCAGCTTTCTACTCAAAGTTCACAATTGTCAAGTATTCAATTGTCTGTAGCACGGCTTGAAAACAGCAACAATCAGTTATAAGACAATACGGTTTACTTAAGACAGTACACCGGGAAAAACGATGTGACAAACAGACCCTGCGATTGCTTTGCGAGGACGCTCGCAATGACAAGCAAACCTTAAGTGAACCGTATTGAGTTATAAGAAGAAGGAAGAAAGAAGAAGGAAGAACGAGCATAATAAGATTGGTTCGTAGTGAGGACGAAGAGTCCGCAAAAAGAAGGACTCTTCGTCCTCACTACGAACCTTTGATGAATGCGGAATCCTGTTAGTTGGGCGGATCGAAGCGGTTGACAGAGAGAGCAACACCAATCATCGGGAGCGCGACGCCGAAGCAAATCAGCCACTGATTTAGGTTCATTGGAGCCGTCTCGAAGATGCGATTGATAAATGGAGAATTAGCAAAGACAACCTGCAAAATTACAGCTATGACAATGCCGACACCGAGGGCGGGAGCTCCGCTAACTTCTTGCTTAGAACCGCTAAATTTAGCCATCAAAGAAGGCAACAACTGGCTGAGACTCAGCAGGTAAAAAATTCTGCCCATTACTAAAGCTTGAATCGCCATTGTCCGGGCGAGCGGCAAAGTTCCCCAATCCGCTTGGCGCACCCATTCAAACATTCCGAAAATTATTGTCCAATTGTACAGAGAAATTGCCAAGATCCGCTTGATCCGACTTTCAGTCAGGAAAGGTTCGTTAACCGGGCGTGGCTGCTGTTGCATCACTCCGGGAGACTTGGGCTCGAAAGCGAGCGGCACAGTCATGGTGATTGAGTTGAGCATATTCAGCCAGAGGATTTGCAGGGACAAAATCGGCAATTCTCGGCCCAGTAGAGTGCTGAGCAAAATTGTCATTGATTCTCCGCCGTTGACTGGGAGAATGAAGCTGATGGATTTAAGCAGGTTTTTGTAGACCGATCGCCCTTCTTCCACCGCAGCTTCGATCGACGCAAAGTTATCATCGGTCAAAATCATGTCGGCGGCTTCCTTAGAAACCTCCGTACCGCTACCCATCGCGATGCCGATATCCGCTTGTTTGAGGGCGGGCGCATCGTTAACACCGTCTCCTGTCATGGCGACAATTTCGCCTTTTTGCTGCAAAGCTTCTACGAGGCGCAGTTTTTGTTCTGGGGCGACGCGGGCAAAAACTGAGCCGGCTTCTACGGCTTCGGCGAGGGCGTTTTTGTCCATTTCGGCGAGTTGCGCGCCGGTATATGCTATGAGTTCTCTGTTATGTTTAGTTTTGCGGAATCCCATGCGACGGGCGATCGCCTTGGCAGTAGCGATGTGATCGCCGGTAATCATTTTAACTTGGATGCCGGCGGTTTGGCAGGCTTGGACGGCGGCGATCGCAGAAGCCCGCGGCGGGTCGATCATGCCTTGGAGTCCTAGGAAAACTAGCCCTGATTCTACGTCTGAGTGAGCAACAGAGTTCTGTTCATCGGGGACGATTTTTTTAGCCAAAGCCAAGACGCGCAAGCCTTGATCGGCCATTGCATCGACTTGGTGATGAATTTGCTCGCGATCGACTTCTGTCGAATTTCCTTCAGTGTCGAGACTGGAACCGCAGCGGGCGAGAATTGATTCGACAGAACCTTTGACATACAAAATTTTGTCGCTTGTCGGAGTTCGATGCAGTGTCGCCATGTATTGAAACTGAGATTCAAAGGGAATTGAATCGAGGCGCGGCATGGATTTTTCCAAGACTTGTTGGCTGAGTTCTGCTTTTTTACCTACTGCAATTAAAGCTCCTTCTGTCGGATCGCCGACGACAATCCAATCATTATCTTTGAATTCGAGGTGAGAGTCATTACAAATCATTCCGGCTTGCAAACATTCTTGCAAAGTTGGAGATTGACTGACACTAATTGGTAGTTTGTTGAGTTGAATTTCGCCTTCGGGGCTGTATCCGGTACCTGTAACTGAGTAGGATTTGCCACCAGAATAGATTTCTTGAACCGTCATCTGATTTTCTGTCAAAGTTCCGGTTTTGTCAGAACAGATGACGGTGGCGCCGCCTAGGGTTTCTACTGCGGGTAGTTTGCGGACGATCGCGTGTTTGGCCGCCATTCGCGAAACGCCGACGGCGAGGGTGACGGTGATCACGGCGGGAAGTCCTTCGGGAATTGCGCCGACGATCAGGGCGACTGCTGGTTCGACTGCTTCTTTAAAGGCTGAAATTCCGGCTGGGACTGGTCGTCCTAAACGGACTGCAAAGGTCAAGCTTGCCATTGCTAGGACGAATAGCAGCCAGTTTTGACTGAATTGGTTAAATTTGCGGGTTAGGGGGGTGGTGAGGTCGATGTGGCGATCGAGCAATTGGGAGATTTTGCCGGTTTCGGTGTTGTTGGCGATCGCAATTACGACACCGCTACCTTGGCCGAAGGTGACGAAACTCCCGGCGTAAGCCATGTTATCGCGTTCTGCGAGCGGCGTTTCTGGTGGCAGAATCAAGTCTCCAGATTGTCCTAATTCTTTCCCGACAGCAACGGATTCGCCTGTCAGTCCCGATTCGTCTATTTGCAAGTCCCGAACTTTAACTAAGCGCAAATCGGCGGGTACTTTGTCGCCGGAAGTCAGGGTTACTAAGTCGCCCACAACGAGTTCTTTTGAGGGAACTCTTAATTTTTTGCCACCCCGAATTACTGTAGCTTCTGTGGTGACTGCTTGGGCTAGGGCTTCGATTTTTTTCTCAGCCCCGGCTTCTTGGATGAAACTAATAGTAGCGTTGGTGGTGGTGACGCCCCAAATTACGCTGGCGTTGAGCCATTCTCCGATTACTGCTTTGATTAAACCTGCACTCAGCAAGATGATCAGCAAAGGTTGGTTAAATTGCAGGATAAATTTTAGCCATGCTGGTTTCCCTGCTTTGACTGTTAGTTCGTTGGGGCCGAATTTCTGTTGGCGGCTGGCTGCTTCTGTCGGTTCCAAACCGCTTTCCAGGTTGGTGTCTAATATACTTCCCACCTTGGATCTTTCTAAGTAGTGCCAATATTGCTCTGCTACGTCTACATCGTTGGCGGCTTTTGCTGGCATAATTTTTCCTAGATTGTTGTTGTTTGGCGAGC
>JAYUGZ010000150.1:0-2219 GCA_043767465.1 Cyanobacteriota bacterium | reverse complement strand
GTAGAACCGCTTTATCCGGGCAAACATCCGATCAATACAAAAGTGATGAAAGTTGAACTTGTTCCCACTACAGACGTAGTTTTAAACTTCACAACGCGATTCAGTGGAGAACACGGCTACGACTCCAAATTAAGCGCTTTAAAATTGCTTTCTTTTGACGGATTTACTTTTGAGTTGGAAATTTTTCAAATCATTCATGTTGGTACTTTGGATGCACCGAGAGTCATTTCGCGGCAAGGTTCGATGCAAAATCTCATCGACCAAGTGTTGCGTCCAATTGTCGGCAATTACTTTCGGAATTCGGCTCAAGAATATACGATCCTCGACTTTTTGATCGCACGCAGCGAACGCCAAGCAGAGGCCGCCGAACACGTCCGTCAAGCCTTACGTGCCTATGATGTGCAGGCTGTGGACACGCTGATCGGTTTGATTTCGCCGCCAGCAGAGTTGATGCAAACATTGACCGATCGCAAAATTGCTCAGGAACAGGAAAAAACCTACGATGTACAGCGGATTTCAGAGTCTCAGCGTCAAGAATTAGTGCGCGCAACTGCGATCGCCAACATTCAAAATCAGGTGGTAGCGGCGGAACAAGGGGTGAAAATTGCTCAATTGAGTGCAACTGCTGCGATCGAACACGCAAGCGGTGAAGCAGAAGGGATTCGGCTGATGGGACAAGCAAAAGCGGATGCTTATCAAGTTGGTGTCAATGCTCTCGGTACGCAGAGTTACACGCTGTTGCAATTGATGCAAGCGGTTTCCGATGGTAGCGTTCGCGTTGTTCCCGATGTCACAGTGAATGGTAACGGCGGTAGTGGGGGTTTGTTGGACGGTTTGATGGCAATGTTGCTGCGGAATGAAACCAGTAAAAATGGAGATAATGGAGCACAATCACCTGTAATTAATGTCAAGAAATCTAAGTCTGTTGTTGTGGAAAATGGGGTCAAGTCACCAGTAGTAAATGTGCATTCGGTGAAGTCGCCGGATTCTCCTAATCATTCACCAGTTGCTCATTCTGTGGCTGTTGCTGAGACTGATATTGATTCGGCATTTGGTGAATTGCTAGATATTTAAGCTGAGGTCATTGGTGTCAACTTAAGCTGTCAGCCCGCCAAGTCTGCCAGTCAGCCCGCCAGTCCGCCAGGGAATGAATTCCCTGTCTAATAGCTAAAGTCCTCTGAAAGAGGACGGCAGGAGTTCTTCAGTCCTCTTTGAGAGGACTTTAGCTTTGAGGCAGGGGTTTAAACCCCTGCCGGACTATTGGTTATACCTTAAGCTGTTAGTCAATGCTAAAACTTGACAGTTGAGAAGATTAGAGGTTCAAAATTCCGAGAGTTATAGTTGCACAGAAATACATGAATTTATCAAAGTCGATCGCACTTACTTATAGTGTCCTCATCGCCCTAGCATTATTATGAATTTGGTTGCTTTTTCAAGAGCCATCGATAATGCCATCCCACAGTTCGGAAATAGGGTGTAATTTGCCTTCTTTAATTTGCTGTAGCGATGTACGGAGGCTGGCTAGAACAAGTTCGGCGGGCTCGTCATCGATATCTGCGGGCGGAGTGACGATATTGCGATCGATTAATAGTTGGTAGAAGTCGTCCACAGACATTACAGCGAGTTGAGCCGCTTGATCGAGACGGAGGCTGTATTGCTGATAAAGTACGATCGCAAGTTCGAGTCGCACATCGGCTTCAGTCAGAGGTAGATTGTCGGGAAGGGCGATCGTAATTTGCATGATTTAAGGTTTAATTTCAGATATATAAGACGATCGCACTTATAGCCATACACAAACCGATCAATCCACCAAAGCCGATCGCACTTACTTGTTCTACAATCCTAGCATTACCTGGAAATACACACAGCAAAAATCCCCGAAACCTATGTGGGGCAGGCATCTTGCCCGCCCCAAATATCCAAATATGACTTTTATGAGTTTAATTAGTGAATTTAATGAATTGACTTTAACCGCAATCTCTTGAATACTGATTGTAGTTAACAACTTTTCTGTAGAAATTATATAAGGAGAAAAGATTATGTCCCAAGATAACAGAAAAAGCCCCCCACCCATATTTTTTATTATTGCCCTCTTCTTAGTTGGGTTTGGCGCATTCAAGTTCCTTCCCGGTTTATTCGCATCCAAAAGTTCAGATACATCTACTTCTACACCTGGATCTACACCTACAGCGGGTGCGAGTCCATCGGGTGCGATCGCA
>JAYUGZ010000149.1:0-5590 GCA_043767465.1 Cyanobacteriota bacterium | reverse complement strand
TCTGGTGCAACCGGAATTGATATCAAGTCTGCGTATAATCGCCGGATAAAAATTCCTGATAGCACTGTTGGACAAAAGCTAGATAGCGCTGCTCAAAGACTTGCGGGGCAAAATCGGCAGCGCGCAACCGTGCCATGGACGGCTGAAATTTTCCTTGCAACTGCTCAAATTCCTCGACGGCTTCGACTATTGCTGCTGCGGTTTGGGTGGGAAAAAACAAACCTGTCCCAGTCTCTGGATGTTGGCGAATGTCGAGCACTGTCTCCAAAGCGCCGCCTGCTGCATAGGCAATTACGGGTGTGCCGCAAGCTTGAGCTTCTACTAAAGCGATGCCAAAATCTTCGCAAGCTGCATAGACAAAGGCTTTCGCCTCTGCCATGTACTTTTCCACTACCTCAGCGGGCTGCCAGCCGAGTAGTTGCACGTTGGGTTTGGCGATTTGCCGAATCATTTCTAATTCAGGCCCGGTGCCGATGACAATGAGAGTACGCCCGAGTTGATTGAATGCTTGGACGATCGCACTTACGTTTTTGTAGCTTACCAACCGGCAAACTGTCACATAAAAGTCTTGTTTTTGCCACATCAAGGAAAATCTCTCGATATTGACCGGCGGATAAATCACCTGGGCCCGCCGTCGGTAGCACCGCCAAATTCGGCGCGCCGTGTGTTGGGAGTTGGCGATGAAATAATCGACGCGGTTGGCGGAAATTACATCCCACTGCCGCAGGCGGTGCAACAAATATCGCGTCAGCAAGCCCGGGATGCCCCGTCCGGCTTTGCTGCTGCGCAAATAGTCAAAAGTTAAGTCCCAAGCGTAGCGCATCGGTGTGTGGCAGTAGCAGACGTGCAGTTGCTGGGGACTGCTGAGGATGCCTTTGGCTACGGCGTGGGAGGATGAGAGGATGATGTCATATTCTCGCAGGTCTAGTTGCTCGATCGCGATCGGCAGAAATGGCAAATATTTTTGCACGCCGCTGCGGGCCTTAGGGAAATGCTGCAAAAATGTGGTACCAATCTGTCGCCGGAAAAGATAGCTTTCGGGATTTGCCGATTCAAAGTCAATGAGGGCATAGACATCTGCCTCGTCTATGTATTTGAGGATTTCGGCAACTACGAGTTCTGAACCGCCGGTAGCTAGAGGCGTCAACCATTCGTGAACTAGGGCGTATTTGAGTTTTTTCACTTTTATGTAGTCGATCGAACGATTTGTGAGCGCCAGTTCTGTCAATATTAGTCTTACTGAGCAATTACTTACGAAATATGAAACCATCTACCGGGTTTTTACGTAGGTATCTAGCTCAAGCTAAGGATTTTGGGAATAAACGGGGTTTTTGTGAAATCAGGGACAGCTAAAGTGCAGAGTCGGGCAACGATTCTGCTGATTGTTGACAAAAAATGCTATTAGGCGGAATACTGTAGGTGATTTGCGATCGCCCAAATCTTCGGAACGGGCGATCGAATTAACGTGGTGTGAGGAAAAAAATGTCCAAATTTTTGTGGAAAGGACTTTTAGTCAGTCCCGCTGTATTAGCAGCAAGTTTAGTCGTATCTTCGACAGCCCTAGCAGCAGAGCAACCTGTAGAAATTGCCGCAGCTCAAGCCAATCAATTGCAATTAACAGGTGCTGCAACCGAGGTCACACAGCCTGAGACGGCAGCAGTGACAGCAGAGGCAGCGTCCGCAGCCACCAAGTTAACTGTTGACACTACTGAGACTATTGAGAAAGAAAGTGCGGCAGCGAAGGTAGCCCCAGTTGCCGAACCAACAAAAGCACCGGAAAACAACTCAGTTGCAGCAGCAGACTTAAGCGAAACCAAACCCGCAGCCGCGCCCGCAAACTCCAGCGAAATCCCCGCAGTCGCGCCCGCAAACTCCAGCGAAATCCAACCCGCAGCACCGACTAATCTCAGCACCGAAAAACCGGCCGCCCAACCCGAGCAGATATCCCAATCAACCGCTCCAACTGCCCAGCCTCCAGCGCCGTCAAATGTTTTAGAACAAATCAACCAATACAGCGCAGAAGGCAGCGAAGATACTGTCGGCCAAGTAACCTCGGTTTCGCAACTTTCCGACGTTCGGCCCACCGATTGGGCATTCCAAGCTTTGCAATCCCTAGTAGAGCGCTACGGTTGCATAGCGGGATATCCTGACGGCACTTACCGCGGCAACCGGGCGATGACTCGCTACGAGTTTGCAGCCGGTTTAAATGCCTGTTTGGATAAAGTCAACGAGCTGATTAAAGCCGGTACGAGAAATCTGGCAACCAAAGAAGATTTGGCTTCTCTGCAAAGATTGCAAGAAGAATTTGCCGCAGAATTGGCAACTTTGCGCGGCCGCGTCGATGCCTTGGAAGCGCGCACCTCTGAATTAGAAGCAAATCAGTTTTCGACTACCACTAAACTCAATGGCGAAGTAATCTTTGCACTCACAGGTATCGCCCGGGGAGAAGATGCTGAGGGCCGCGATGCTGATAGAACTACGGCTTTTGGCAGCAGGGTGCGTCTTAATTTTGACACGAGTTTCTCCGGCAAAGACTTGCTGAGAACTCGACTGCAAGTTTTAAATTTGGGTGCGTTTTCTACAAATAATACGAAAACTGCTGAAGGAGAATTGCGGTTTAATGCCGGGCCTTTCGGTACTGCTAGCAATACAGTCGGTTTAGATGCGCTGCTGTACCAATTCCCCCTCGGCAAAAACACTACTGTAATTCTAGAAGCCAACGCCGGGGCTGCGGACGACTTTACCAATACTGTCAACCCTTTCTTTGACGGAGATGGCGGCAGCGGTGCTCTTTCTAACTTCGGTACTCGCAACCCGATTTACTATTTGACTGCCGGTTCTGGTATCGCTCTGCGACATCAGTTTGGGGAAAAACTAGAACTGAGTTTGGGATATTTAGCCGGCAATGCTGCGAACCCGACGCGGGGAAATGGTTTGTTTAACGGCTCTTACGGCGGTTTGGCTCAGTTGACTTTCAAACCGAGCGACAGCATGACTTTAGGTTTAACTTACCTTAATTCCTACAACTTTGTCACTGGTACCGGCAGCAATGCTTCTAATTTTCCGGCTCGTCTTTCTAGCAATTCTTACGGCGCGGAGGCTTCGTGGCGGTTGAACCGCGGATTTGCAATTGGCGGTTGGGCTGGTTACACCAATCAGCGGATTTTATCTAACTTGGGAACTCCTGGTTCTATCCAGCGGGGAGACCAAAAAATCTGGAACTGGGCCGTGACTTTAGCTTTTCCCGATTTGTTGAAAGAGGGAAATGTGGCTGGGTTTTTGGTAGGTATGGAGCCGCGAGTGACGAGTTCGACTAATCGGACTTTGCCGGAAGATAAGGATACTTCGTTGCACATTGAAGGGTTCTATCAGTTTAAGTTGAGCGACAATATTGCGATTACTCCTGGTCTGATTTGGCTGACTGCTCCTGACCACAATAAGAGTAATTCTGATTTGGTGATTGGAGTGGTGAGAACTACGTTTACTTTCTAGGCCGATCGGACTTTTAACCGCAACGGATCGCAACGGATCGCAGAGCGGCTATCTGCGTTCGTCCGATCGCCCGTTTAATGTTTCAACAGAAACGACCAGCTTTAGTCAAAGCTGGTCTGCAAAAATAGTTAAATCCGTTGTTTTCTCACAGTTTTTCTCACAGTGTTGTTTTCTCACTGTGAGGAAACCCAAAATGCGCGTTTCCTTGCAGCGGGTTCACAGAGATACATCATCTCTCTTAAGGTGTATTTTTACAACAAAATTTAATTTTTGCAATAAAACTTTACATGGGGCGGGTGGGTCAAGAAAACTTGTAGGGGCGGGTTTTACAGTAATTTACACGGTGATAGACCGTGGTTTTTCACCAGCCCCTGGAATGGCCAAATTGCCACAAGCTGTATTGCAAACGTGATTTTGCCACCTCGGCGCTCTTGATGCGTATGCAGGATGGATACCTGTTCGCAGTGGTAAGGAGGTGGATCTGAGGTTGAACAGTCGAGTGGGTAGGCGGTGCAGGCAGGTAAGGAGTTACCTTCGAGTTTAAGGAGAGGGGCTTGCACCCTCATCAGGAGGATAGTTAAGCTAGTCTGTTGACTTGGCTCCAGAGGTTATTTACGGACTGATTACCGTGATTCACTCTGAACGAATCGCACTGAACTCTAATACAATCATCGAATGATACTATCTCGTTTACGGACAATTATGGCTATAAACTTAATTCGCAAGAAATCTTTACACTGTGAATTAAAGCCGTCCTATAAGAACGGGGCTTTAGACCCAATCTTTTGGTAAACATACGGAAAGTTTCGCCTTTTTGTGACCTAGAGGTTGACAAAACCTAAAAATTTGGTAAAATCAGTAATTAGACTTCTGTTCACAATTCTTTAAGGACAATCTTTGACGTAAATTTTATTCATAGCAAAAAACCAAGATTTTTTTTGTATAACTAATTCAAATAGGAAGACGTAATGAAGTTTTTGAAGCAGATGGTTAAAAAAATTATATTGAGCGACTATGAGGAACTTCATCGTTCATCAGAAACTCCAATATGGTTCGACAATTTTAAGAATCTTGCTCAAGGATATGAGCAACTTTTCAATGAGTCAACTGGCTCAAAAAAAGAAATAGTACCAAATGAGACTCGGTTGAAACTACTTGCTAGACTATTGGGTACACCACCATCCGAAGCATATTTCATTATACAAGCATTGGCTCAATGTAGAGATATAGAGGGTGATGTGTGTGAATTTGGTGTTGCTCACGGCGAGACTTCGGCTTTGATAGCTAACGAGATTGCTCTCAGTAGCAACAAAATTTTGCACTTATTTGACTCCTTTGAAGGGCTTCCAAAACCATCAGAAAAAGACCATCTGAAGGATGATATTTTAAATCTAGGTAGTATGGAAGACTACACCGGAAAAATGTCTTGCATGGAAGATTTCGTATTAGCTCGTCTTAAAGCAATATCCTTTGAATCACAAAGATATGTTATTCATAAAGGATTCTTTGAAAAAGTAATTCATCAAGATGATAGATTACCAGAAAAAGTTTGTTTTGCCTATGTTGATTTCGATTTGTATGAACCGATCAAACTTGTTCTTGAGTTCCTTCATCAAAGAACAAGAGGTGGAGCAATAATAATTGTAGACGATTACAACTTTTTTTCGACTGGCCCAAAATTAGCGGTTGATGAATTTATCAAAGAGAATAACCTAAATGAACCTCTGTATGAGTGTTTTGTGCCGAATAGTCGGTATGGAAACTTTGCTGTTTTGACCAAGAAAAGCTAACAATCCCCCGAAGCAGGAACACCACAGGAGTATGGTTTTTGCTGAAAACTTGGCTCGAATTAAATGAGCTAGGCAACATCCTCGATCGCATCAACTAAACATCTCCCTGCCCGGCCATACTTACCGCTTTGCTTCGCGCTTCGATAATTTGACCGATCTCGCGCCCCAAACTTGGTTGACGTTCAATCATCGTATTTACAGCATCGGAGTAGACGACAAGAACTTGCAAATCGTCAACGGCGACGATCGATACCGGACTCGGTTCCCCACTAAACAGCGCCATCTCGCCAAAAAACTCACCACTCAAG
>JAYUGZ010000148.1:0-39126 GCA_043767465.1 Cyanobacteriota bacterium | reverse complement strand
AGTATTGTATTTTTCCTGAGTCGCTATATGCACGAAGTTTTGCGAGTTAGCTGTCCCTCGAAAGCTTTTGCTGATAGTAGGTTTACTATTAATGGCTGGGTGCGGAAAGCGGATTGAGATGAGAAAGATGAGACGGCGGTTGAAACCGCGTCTACAAAAACAAAACCCGCCTCCGCGGGTTGAAGAATGGATGGTTAACATGATATTTTTTTGTTGACACCGCCTTTTCTTCAGTCTGCGGAGGCAGACTTGGTTTGTGTAGACGCGGTTTCAACCGTACGTCTGCTTGGTTTGTATAGACGCGGTTTCAACCGTACGTCTGCTTGGTTTGTGTAGACGCGGTTTCAACCGTACGTCTGCATCTCCCACGATGCTATATTTACTCCTGTGCTCCTGCACTTTTGAGCAATTTCACCACAGTGGAATAACCTTTAAATTCAGCTAACATTAAAGCGGTATAATTTCCCGGATTTTTGTGATTTAACTCTGCACCAGCGGCGATTAAAATCTCAACTGCATCAGCATAACCGCGATGGGCGGCCCACATCACAGCAGTTGCGCCAGAATCATCGAGCAAGTTGACATCCGCGCCTTTTTCGACTAATATTTGGACGATCGCCATATAACCGCGATCGCACGCCTTCATTAAAGCAGTTTTCCCCAAATCCGCTGGGATATTCGGATCTGCACCACCCTCAAGCAAGGCTTTCACCGTTTCAGTATGTCCGTGAAACGTAGCTAGAGTCAAAGCTGTCTCGCCAAAGTTTTTAGCATTCAAGAAATCTGGGCGATTTGAGTTTACCTTTTGCAGCAAAGCTGATACGATCGCACTATGACCGTGAACAGCCGCTACCAGCAAAGGCGTATCGCCCAACCGGTTTCTCGCACCGACATGAGCGCCTCGGTTTAAGAGCAATTCCACCACATCTTGACAGCCTTCAACCACGGCAAAATTCAACGCAGTTTCGTCATCTCTGTCCTTAGTGTTGATATCCGCGCCAGCATCTAGTAATATATGTGCGATCGGCAAATTTCCCCCAGCAGCCGCCGCCATCAAAGCCGTCCCGCCATCTCCACTTTTGACATTCGCATTAGCACCCGCAGCCAGCAGAGCTCGCACCGCCTCAACATTACCGGAATCCGCAGCCAAAGTTAAAGCAGTTTCGCCCTCTTTGTCGCGAATTTCCAAATCAGCACCAGCAGCTAGCAGCGTCTTAACTACCGCCAAATTGTCCGCCGTAGCAGCCAGCATCAAAGGAGTTTTGCTCCTCTGATTTTTAAGATTAACATCCGCGCCGCAGTTAAGCAAAATTCGGACAATTTCAGCGCTACCTTGACTAACAGCTAAAAACAGCATAGAATTATCAGCAACAGCACCCGCCTCAGCCAAAGCTTGAACAACAGCTTCGTGTCCCGACAAAGCAGCTATTTTCAGAGCCGAATCGCCATCTTTATCTCGAACATTCACATCAGCCTTAGCATCAAGTAACAGCCGGACAACATTGATATCGCCTTTGTGAGAAGCCGCCATCAAAGCCGTACTTCCATCATCATTTTTAGCATCAACATCAGCACCAGCAGCCAACAACAGCCGCATAACATCAGCCTGTTTGTGAGCCGCCGCCAGCATCAAAGCCGTCAGCCCAAAACGTCTGCTCACATGATTGACATTTGCGTCATTTTTTAGTAAGATACGCACGATTTCCGTATAGCCCTTTTGGGCGGCAAACATCAAAGCCGTCGTCCCCTCAGAATCTTTGGCGTTAGCGTCAACGCCCTTAGCGAGTAAAGCTTGGACGTGAATAATGTTGCCAGTCTTGGTGGCTTGAATCAATACAGCGTCTTGTTTAGTGGCAGGCATAATAGTCTCTCATACCGTATATTTGTACCGTCGCACGAGACGGACTTACTGGTATGCTAAGTTTTATGAAGTATATTTACAAATCCTGAGAACACTATGAATCTGGAAATTCCGCAGTCTGTAAAAGTTTGGAGCCAATTCTTCCACCCCGTTTTAATGTGGGTATTGCTAGCAATCTCATTTTATGCTTTGTATCTGGGAATTCAAATCCGCCGTACCAGAAGTGCCGAAGGCGATGTCAAGAAAGAGTTAATTAAGGGCAAATTCAATATCAAGCACCATCAGATGGGCTCTTTGCTGCTAGGCTTGATGGTAACAGGGGCGATCGGCGGAATGGCAGTCACCTACATCAACAACGGCAAACTATTTGTCGCCCCGCACCTAGTAGCAGGCTTAGGAATGACCGCAATAATTGCGATTTCAGCCTCGCTGACACCTTTGATGCAAAAAGGTCAAAATTGGGCGAGATACACTCACATCTTCCTGAATGTGGCGCTTTTGGGACTATTTGGCTGGCAGGCGGTAACAGGTGTAGAAATCGTGCAAAGGATTATCAGTAAAATGTAACCGTTAGAGTACGATTCAGGACTTGCGCGCGGGTGTCCAGAAACCGGGTTTTTCACGAAAATACCGATTGTAGGCGTAAATTCTGCTAAAAACCCGGTTTCTTTAATCGTAACAGTCGTAGGGTGTGTCGCGATCGACAATCCCTCGATCAAAATCGACAATCTCACAGCGACGCACCTTGGTTATTCAACGGTTGAATAAACAACTCTATCTTTTAGTCTTTCCCAACAGTCGTAAGGTACATCGCGCTCAGATTATCGATGGAATTAATGAATTTTCATAATAGCGACGCACCCTACAAAGAATCAAAACCATGCTAGAAACCCTCATCAAATATTTTGTTTACGCCACCAAAGGCCATATTACAAAAAACCAATTAATCAAATTCTTATATTTAGCCGACCTTTATGCTGTCAAATGGACAAACAAACAACTTACAGAGCTCAATTGGCGTTATTATCACTATAGCCCTTGGAACGAAGACATAATTGTCGCCTTAAATCAAATGAATGGCAAAACAATTGTTCAAGAATTTGTGGGAGAAACCATATTTATCCGACTTGGTACCGAAGCAGGTAATATCGATGATTTAGAATTACCTCTAGGACTAAAACTAATGCTGGAAAACATTCGGAAAGAATGGGCAGGTTCAGGACAGGATAAAATCCAAAAGTTACTAAAGTATGTCTACAGCACAGCCCCAATGATTGAGATTAAAGATAGCCATCAACTAGAGCAAGTAGTGAGACTGAATCTTGAGACAGAAAGACAAAAATTAATCAATGAATTAGGGTGATAATGTGGCTGGAAAAGCACCTCGTCAAGGTTGGATTTATTTAGTGAATCCCCAGAAAGTATCTCTTCGTTGCAAGCAAAATCACAATCACATTTATGATTTAAGTGAACCAGACGAGATGGAATGCAAGACGCTTGATTGTACACGGATAGTGAATTCTACTAGGGTTTTGCGGGGAGAGCATCATTATCTGTTTTGGGAAATTGACCAATTTCAAGATAACTCTGAATGCTTACAAACTTTTACGGTGATTCCCTTAACTTTCCAAGAAACCTGTAAAGGTTTGCCAACAGCGTATCCGATTAACTCGACTAGCAAAAATGGTCTTGATCAGAATTCATTGGCTTTGGTGCATCAGATATGTACTGTTGACGCTAATTGTTTTAAGGACTCGCAAGGGAATTGGTTTGAGCGAGTTGGACAAGTGGATAAAGGAGATAAGGAGTCGATAGAGGAACGTTTAAAGTATTTTTTGAATATTGGGGATGATTCTAGTGATGATTGGTTGATGAACAATGTGTCTGTGGAAGTTTTAGAGAAAGTTTTTGATTATTTTCCGAAGGATATGACGAAAAAGATTGATTTAGAAAAAGTCATAAGTGATCTCGAATTATGGTGAGATGCAGACGGCGGTTTCAACCGCCCGGTATTCTACCAATTATCTGATTGCTATCATCTCTATCCTTGGGCTTAATTCTCCGAGTCAACCGCCAAGTACCAAAGCCAAAGCCTGCGCCGAATATCAAACTGAAGAAAAGGGATAATACAAAGGGATGCGGTGGTAAAGATGTAGAAAAAGGTGCTATTGGAACTTGAGTTATCAGAGGATAGCTGCTAGCAATGATTCCGGCTACACCGATACCTGCACCGATGCCTGCACCTACCGATTGAATCGTGTTTTGCAATTCGGTATCGCTGTTTCTTTCCGCTTTTTCAAACTTTGCTTGTTGTTTTTGACCGTCCAATTCGACAATTATTCGGATTGTTTCAATCATCTGCTGAAACAATTGCCGTCCTGCGGTAAGATAACTCATGTTGATTTTAATCTGTTTCTGAAACATCTGGCAACTCCCAGTCGAAAAATCTTGGATAAAATCTAAGTTGTCTGTTCCTTCGAGGCTGCAACTGACAAGTTGTTTGTGGTAGTCACGATAGTTGTAAGCATTCGTTTTAATTGTAGTCAGGTGAAGTTCTATATCTCGCAAATAGCGGGCATACTCAAACCCGATTTGGGGAAGTTGAATCAGCCAATCCTCCAGTTGTTTCAGTCGCTCTTCTCTCTCTGATTTTAACTTGCCAAACTCTTCCACCTTCTGTTCTAATTTGCTGTAGAGTTTCCTCGCTTCCTTGTTGCAGCGCTCCGCTTCGTCATAGACGTAAAGGATTTTAGTCCGACAGCATAACATATTCAGCAGCGGACGATAATAATCACCTTTATCCTCTAACTCTGAAGTTTTTTCATCTGTGTTTAACCAGACTAGGATATGGCAGTTTAAACTCGGATTTGCTTGAGCATTATCAAATTCAAAAATAGGACTGCCGAGAAGTTTTCCCTCTGCAATTAAATAGGGTTTTGGCTGGTTTTGTACATCTTGAAACAAAGCTTCTACACAAGCTACTGCTAATTCTTGATGATTACCAGAAAAATCAACTGGTTTGGCAAATAATAGCAGGGTTTGTCCCAGCGATGCTTGGATGTTATGGGGTAGCAGACAACCTTGAAAATTTAGATTGTTTAGTTGGTTGATTTCTAGTGTATCTGCGGCCAGCAGCGTCAAGTCAAGGGCGTAAGTGTCATGCAGTTGCACCGGATAAATTGCGCCTTCTAGGGGTACTTGGTCCGGTTGGCTGAGAGTCGTAAATGGTAGGATTCTATTACCATCTGACTCATAAAGTTCTAAATAGTCGCTTTGTTGGCTATTTTGGCTTTTTGTGTTGGCAAGGTGTTCGGGGAAAGCATCGAGTTTTGGATTAGTTTGCAGAAGGTTTCCCAAAGCAACGCATTGATGCCATAAATGGTCGGCATTGTCTACAGTTTGTTGGTCGCCTTTGGCAAGGTTGTTGCACAATTGAAAGGCAAACAGCGTTAGTTTCGGATTGGCAAGTTTGCCTATCAATTGAGTGCTATTCATCACCTTGAGCCTGGGTGCTATTTTGACTGGTTGGGAAAACTTTCTTGGATGGCATTTAATAGCGTTTCTCTGGCAGATTTGCGAGGTGAAGACTTTGGTGGAGGATTTATTTTTGTGCTTCCGGGTAGGCGATTCTCCGTAGATTTGGTTGCTGCTGGATACAACTCTTTGCGAGTCTGGCGTAATGCTTGTTGAATATCGGTGTACTTTGCACACCATTCAATGATATCATCTGAAAGATCGTCCTCTGTTTCTCGGAAATTATCTTTTGCTTGATTAAGGTCTTCATGCCTATTGTCTATCAAAAACAGGGGTTTATGATTTTTGATGAGGTATATGAAGGCGTTGATATTTTTCTGATTAATTTCCAGCATACTTATTTGATTTCTACTGACCAGTTGCAGAAAATGCAGCCCAATGATAATGCGATCGAAAAGGTGGTTGTTCTGTGGAGTCTAGATGATCGAGCATATCGTATAGATCCTCTTTTAGGGAGGGACGTATCGAAAGTTTGCTTGTCCACTGTTGTAATTTTTCTACCGTAACATCCCGCAGCCAAAGTTGAGCTTTGTTGAGGGCAAGAGCGACGCTTAACCCGGCTTTGAGATTCTGATAAAATTCTATCATCAGCAATGAAGTAGACAAATCATTCACAGTCCAAAGTGTCGGTACTACACTGGAACTCCCGGCCACCAGGAAACCGCTAGGTAAGCTGATATATTCATCGCTGATGCTTTTAAAGTCGCTGAGGCCGGTTTCGCAGGCGGAGAGGACTACTAGGCGACATTCTCGGAAGTCGAGGGCAAAGATGTCTGCTAAGGTGAGGCATTTGTCAAGGTCGAGAATATTGCCATTTTGTAAGGCTTGATAACGGTTGGGATTTGATTCTGCTGGCGCTGGCGGGGGTAATTCGCTGTCGGCTAGCTGCAATGCGGAGAGCAAAGGTTGCTGAAAGTTAAAGTAGCCGTGACAGCTAAAGTGGGCGCAGTGGGCGATGCGGAGACGGCTGTCGTCTATGGCTGATTTTTGGGCATTATTTTGGATGAGAATATCTTGATTTTCTGGTGGGAAATTCTGACGGATGGCTGGTACTTCTATATCGGTAAACGGCAGGTTATTGTTGGGATTTTGGACGGCAAATAGGTGTGTGAAATTGGGGCGTTCTCGCCTTTGTGCCTGTTGCAGGAGTTGGCAACTGGGGGCGTAGCGGACACCTTGTTTGAAGCAATCTAGCACACAAGGATTAGTGGGTTCTGGAGATGGGGTTTCTGAATTAAACCGCTGCCAGATTTCGTGGCTAACTGGCAAGGCGTGAAGCGGGAACAGGTGGAGGCCGCGATGGGGAATTAGAATTAGTTGACTGCACTGTTTGGGAACCCTCCCTAGAAGATCGTTGAGATGCAAAATATTAGCTAGACTTTGGAGGCGCGAGGCTAGGTTTTGCTGCCATTGAGTTTTGTTTTCTTGGTAGTCTGTCAGATACTTAATAACCAAATTTTGCAAAACTTTAAAGTCTGCTTTTGAAGATTGCCAGACTATCGGAGTTGGTGATTCAGGGGTGATGATGAAGGCAAGAAGTCTGTCGTTTGTAATGTACCACTGAAGGATAGCGGTGTTTTCTGCTGTGAGGGATTGAATCTCGCTGTAGGAGATGCCTTTAACTTCTTGGGTGAGTGCGAAGTCGGGGTCGATGGGTTTGATGTCGCGGGCAATCAATTCATTTAGTTGTTGTCGCAATTGGGTTAGATGGGATTGATCGCGAATGGTTGTTTGTAGGTTGTCGATTTGGGGGCTGCGTTCTCCCGATATCGTGCCGCCGTTGCTGTTACGATTTGTCTGTTCGATTTCTAGTCGTCGCTGTTCGGTATCAATTTCTCGACGCAGGCGCGAGAGTTCGTTGATAACGGTTTCGGGAATGTCACCTTTGGGGTAGAAATCGCGGGTGGCGAGGAGTTCGACTAAGTTGCGGGCTTTGCTGCGTTCGGCGTATTCTATGGCTGCGGTGTAGTTTTTTAGTTCTATGCAAACTTCCACCATATTTCGATAAAGTTTATTCCATTCTTCGGCTAATTTCTGCTTGGTTTCATCGCCCGAATGAATTTCACCTCGGAGTAATTCTACGGTGTTAATTGCATCAGCAAAAGTATCATGAGCTAACTGTATGTTGGGAACTTCTCGATAGGTAAGCCCTAAATTAAATAAGGTTTCAGCATGGTTTTGGGGGAAAGCATCGCGGGTGAAGACTTTCAATGCGGCTCCGAAAGATGTGAGCCCCTGCTCGATATTGTCTGCCCTCTCTCCCCGGATTCTGAGCAAGTAGGTAATTGCCAGATTATTTAAAGTTGTTGCCCATTGTTCCGGAAAGTCATCCTGGGTAAAGACTTCCAGT
The DNA here is from genome assembly GCA_043767465.1 of Cyanobacteriota bacterium. Taxonomy (GTDB): domain Bacteria; phylum Cyanobacteriota; class Cyanobacteriia; order Cyanobacteriales; family Microcoleaceae; genus Microcoleus. The sequence goes on along the minus strand of JAYUGZ010000148.1, from coordinate 31,381 downwards.
GCATTATTGTAAAATGCGATCGCCTGCTCGATATTTTGTTCCGGCTCTCCCTTGATTCTTTGACGGTAAGCTTCTCCTAGATTATTTTGTGTCTGGGCCCTTTGTTCGGGAAATTCCTCGTGGGTGTAGACTTCCAGTGCATTATTGTAAAATGCGATCGCCTGCTCGATATTTTGTTCCGGCTCTCCCTTGATTCTTTGACGGTAAGCTTCTCCCAGATTATTTTGCGTCTGCGCCCATTGTTCAGGAATTTTCTCGCGGATGCTGGTGCGTACTTCCAGTGCTTCAGTGAAAGATGCGATCGCCTGTTCGATATTGTCTGCTTTCTCTCCCCTGATTCTGGAATAGTAGGCAGCCGCCAGATTATTTTGTGTCGTTGCCCAATCTGTCGGAAAGGTATCGCGTGTACGAACTTTTAGTGCATCTTGATAACAAAGGATCGCCTTTTCAATATTGTCTGCTCTCTCTCCCCTGATTCTGTATAAATAGACATTTCCCAGATTATTTTGCGTCTGCGCCCATTGTTCTGGCTTAGTTTCAAAGGTACGAACTGAAAGCACGATTTCGTAGGCCGCAATAGAAATTTCTAGGTTTTCAGCCCTATTGCCTCTAGGGAATTGGCAAATCTTAATCGCAATATTTTCAATGAAAGCCGCAACTCGTTCAGCTTCTTCAGGGTCTTCTATTCCACCGAGTAATCCAGTCAGAGTTTGTTGGAAAATTGGAATAAAATTAAGATTTAGCTTATCTATATTTGCTTGTAATACTGCATAAACGTGGTGCGAATCCCCACCAAAATTATTTTGCTCTGTCTGCACCAGCAATTGCAAAAACGCTAAATAATCACGTGGGGAGATATTCTCAAAATTATTACTATCAGAGGATGTGAAGCCCAAGAATTCGCCTACCTGACTGGCAAGATTTCGCAAATAATTAGCCCGATTTTCCTCTCCTTGCTCTGCCAAACTTGCCGCTACTGCCTCGCAAGCTTGCATAAACCCCAGATCCAGGAATTCCGAGTTAGCACTTAAAATTTGCGGTTCCTCACCGTTAGGACAACTCAGTAGCGCATTAATCAATTGCAGATAAGCAGAATTGCGGTCTGCATTCCCTCCCTGCGTCTCTTGAGCCAAAGCTTGACTAATTTGCCCCGCCAATTGCTGCAAAAAACCCGCATTTTGTTCGCCATCCGCCGCCATCCGACTCGCCACTTCCTGCATCACTTCAATCAAGCCTGAGTCAACTAACTCAGAGTGCTCCTGCAATACATTCCCCTCTTCCCCAGCCGGACAACTCAGCAGCAATTGAATCAGATTCAGGTAAGCTCGGACGCGGTTTTCATCCATGAGGCGTGACCTTCAACATTTTTTATTCCCTCATTTGTACCACAAATACAAGCAGCCCCAGCTCAACTGCAAGAATTATTTAATTTTCCAATCTAGCGGCCTAGTTGCTCAGTTTTTATTGACAAATCAGTTGATTTGTGGCATGGAAACTAATTAGGTTTGTCTAACGTTTCTGGTTTGTCGATTTTGATGAGATAAGTAGTTTGCGATTCGAGAAAATACGGGACATCGCAGTGCCGATATATGGTAACTTAACCCCAAAGTCCGCCAGGGAATTAATTCCCCCTCTTATAGCGAAAGTCCTCTCAAGAAAACTAAATAAATAATCAGTCCGAGAGGACTTTTGCTTTTAGGTAGGAGTTTAAACCCCTCGCGAACTGCGGGTGTAATGCAGAGAAACCCGGCTTTTTTACCCGCCATTAAAAATTTGCTCCGCTGTCAAAGTTAACTCGGGAAATACCGCCGACTCAATTCTCTCATCTCCCCGAAACAGCTTAACCTGATATTCACCATCTACCAATTGATAAACCGACAAAGTAGGCTGTTTCGGAGAACCAATATAACGGCTACCTCCCAAACCCAGATAATCGACAATCCAGTATTCAGAAATGCCTAATGCTTCATATTCGATCATCTTATGTGCATAATCATCGCGCCAATTTGTGCTGACAACTTCCACAACTAACTTAACAGAATCTCCCTGAGTAATAACTGATTCTCGTTCCCATCGAGACTCATTGGCTTCTACGGCTTGTTTATCTAATACAATCACATCTGGATCGTAGCCTAAGTTATCGCTGAATTTAATTGTACATTCCTTGGGAATAAAGTAAGGAAGTTGTAATCGCCTAATTTCAAAACCAAATTCTAGCGCCTGGAAACCTGCGACGACTGAATGTTTACCAGTTGGATTAGGCATCTCAACAATAACTCCGTTACGTAGTTCATAGCGTCCGCTTTCTGGCTTCCACTCCAGAAAGTCATCGAAAGTCATTAACTTGGATATCGTTTGAATCATGGGAAAACCTCCAATGTTCTAACATTATTTTAACATAAGAATAATTTGAAATCGTTTTATAAACCCGGTTTCTCCAAGCAACCGGGTTTATTTGCATTCGCAATCATGGCGTTATGGCATTTTTAAATCGGATGCAATACAGGACACGGCAGTGTCGTTTCCCTAATGTGTTTCCGATCGCACTTTAATTAAAAAAGGCGGCACCCAGATTTGAACTGGGGGTGGAGGTTTTGCAGACCTCTACCTTATCACGAAAACCCTTCCAAAGAAAGGACTCCGCAGACTAGACTTAAAATTGCATTATATTTGCATTAATAATGCGAGTCATCCTCTTTTGTTTGTTACTAGAGAATTACCAAGAATGTCTAGGAATCAAAAATCTCGTCGCCAGACAAAACGATCGTAGAAAAAAGGCTTAGCCCAGAATTTTTGCAATATTCCATAAATTGCCGATGCCCGTAGCGACTCCGCCCAACCAAGCAACCGGCCGAAGCCTGACCAATATCACCGGGCGGCATATCGTACCCCCAATGCTGATTTATTCCAAAATACCCGGCTACCTGCCGATCGCCAGTTCGCATCATGTCACCGTTATAATCCCGATGACCGCGCACTTCTCCAGTTTGAATCAGCGCCTCGTGAGGCTCAGAGTTACCGTGCAATCCAATTTCCCAGGATTTCTCGTGGAAGCCGAAGGCTATGCGAAATGCACCCTCTGGATTCATTGGGTAGTCGGTGTACCAACTCCCGGGTTCACAAGTCGCCTGCCAGCAATCTAAGCAGCGATCACGGTTAAAGATCGCGCGTACATCGTTGAACTGGTTTGGCTCATCGCCGTTAAGTTGGCCGTTAATCGTCAAGCCTTCGACGTATATAATGTTGAAATTGGTGATCGGGTAGTCTTTTTCTCTACAATAATCGAGAATTTTTTTACTGGTTGTTAGATTAATCATGATTTTTACAAAGTTGAAGAATTCGATACTTAATAGCCTTACTTAAGATAACAATTCGGATTAAATCTGCCTCAGCATTTTCTCTTAATCCGCGATTCGCACTTTCTTTAATGTGCCCATATTCTATACCTAAATCCTCCAAGGCATCAAGTAATTGAATTGTATCAACAGACTCTAATCTAAGTAATTCGGCAGCTTGAAAGTAGGGCATTTTATCTGGTATCGATATCCACCTGATCCGCGTGCCCAACCCTGGTTTGTGGCAACTGCCTACCCTGCGGACTAAATCCACCAGCGGCAGAACCCAGAAAAGCACCGCCCGCCCCCACGACATAAGCAAATCTATCTCCTACCAGACGATCAGAATTAAAAATAGCGCACAAAATAATAGTCAAACCTGCTGCGCCAAACGCATAGGGGGTAAACGAGCGCCCGATTTCAGCAATGGCATAAAAATTTTCTGGTTTCATTTTGCAATCAAGTAAAATCTGTGTGTGGTGGTTTATTTTCTTCAGGAAATGATTGAGCTCGACGCATTTCTAGGAGCCGCTTAACATCTCGAACATCACTCTTTAGCAAGCCTATTTCTACCAAATTGTGATTGATATTTTGTTTCGCTTTTTGAGCAAATTCGTGCCAATCGGTAATCTGTCCCATGAGCCGATCAATTCTAGATTCCGCTCGCAAAGTCGCAACGGTAAACCCTCCGGTTGCAGCAGCACCAGCTACAGCAATTACTAATCCGATAACTTCAAGTAACTCTTTAGGTGTCATTATATTACGGGGGATTTTGTTAAATTAACATATCAAGTTTTTCTTCTATTGTGTCAGTCTGAGGACCTAAGTATTCCCAAATTTTAATAGATGCACCAGGAAACCATTTGGGAAAATCTACCGACAATTTGTAAGTAGGCAAAAAATCTGGAAAAATAAACAACTGCTTTCGTCGCAAAAACAACTTTTTGGGATTTAGTCGTACTGGGCTGGTGTTACCTCCAAATCCAAGGTTGATTTCTTGGTGCATATACCCGCCAAATTCCCAACTGTTCGGCGCATCCTCTACCGTTGCCAATACACCAATTATATTAGAGTTAAAACTAACAATGCTTGAATATTCGGGAATACTGCTTTCGGGGAAAGTGATAGTTTGCGAATCCCGAAGTATCCAATGTATTGGTTTTTCTAACTCTAAGATTAATGTCATGCCATTGAATGCCTGTTAACTCGATTTGACAATTTCCAACCTCGTTGACTAGCACCCCTAGTGCAATGAAATTCTCGACAAGTTTGCGGCTTATCTTCGTGAATTTGGCAAAGACGTTTTTCGCGGTTTAAACAGTTGCAAAAGCCGTCCGCACCTTTCTCTAGCACGTAAGTGCCGTTAGAATCATCAACTTCACATAAATGCTCGTATTTGTCCAATTCCGCAGGCCACACCAACAACCCGTTAAGTGAGCAACAATGAGCCTTGCAGTACGGCAACGCATCAAGGCATTCGCAATCGAATTGCAACCACGTACCGTCAGCACCGGATTCAAACCGAATTTCCCCCGTAGGCTCTCCCGCTTCGTTGTAAAAAGTTTTAATTGGCGTACTACGTTCAATGTTGGGGAAATCCAACTGTGATGTATCTTGTTTTTCAACAATTTGCATTTTCAATCAACGCCTCAATTTCGCAATCAATATTTTCAACAACACCGTCAATCCATAAATTAGGATTAACACCTGCTGTTAACATTATGTCACAAAATTGTTCATATTCTTGATAATTGCAGGTTAAGCTAGTTGTAAGATGTTCTACAAAATGGCTAATTGCGTTTTGTCGCAATTTTAAATTCTGCAATTCTGCTTCTAGTTCTGATTCCGACATCCCACACCAAATGATGCTAGGGGATGCCAAAATCAATTCATTATAGACCAGGTGGTTTTTCATCAGTAAAATTAACTCGACGATAAGGTTCGGCGTTTATTTCTGTAGTTAAAGCCGCTAAAATTGCAGCTTGCACAGCTTCTTCTCGATCGCCAGCCACTTTTCTACCGATAGGCAAAGAATATCCAACACCTTCTCGCTTGGCATAATACAGTCCAGTAAATTTACTTTTTGTGTATTTTGCCGTTGTTGAAGTAGGATTAAAAATTCGGCAACGTGAGGGAGTGTAACCTTTAGGAGCGGGTTTTGCTTTGTCGCTTGGTGTTGCGTCGTAGTAACCGTCAATAATGGTTTTGCCAAAATTTTCGGTTCCCTCTAGTGAAGCCTTGGCAGCTCCTACAATGTAAGACGCAGTTTTTGCCGTAAACTGAGCTGCGTCAATTTCTGGATAAAAAGGAGTTATTCCTACTCTTTGCTGAATCCGATTTTTCGGGGTGCCAGTTCCCGTAATTTGAGGCGATGGTCGCGTCGCTGCTTCTGCTCGATACTTATTGAGGTTGTCTAGCGCGAGTTTAAGAACTCCGCCATTTTCGATGTCGCCAAATCGTCTAGCCATGCGTTCACCTGTCTTCGCTCATTTGTTCCAATTTAGCTCTAAGACCCTTACTAAACAAGGCTTTTTACGGCACAAACTCAATAAGTTTGTGTAAATACGAAATTATATTGCTAAATTATCTGTAGATTTGAACGTCCCTCCAGCACTGTCAACCAATCCTAACGGTTCGTTTAATCCGGGCAGATAAAGCGTGGCGTGAGTAAATTTTGTTTCCGCGATCGGTCGTCGTCTACTGGTTTTTATTTTTTCGCCAAATGCGGAAATTTCTTCGGGAATGATTGGGTATGCGCCAACTTCATCGTCAGTTTCTGTGAATTTGACAAATTTCCGATCAAGCGTGTGTCCCAAAACACTTACTAAAGCCGCCATCACGCGACTACCTTCAGTTCGGGTGCGAACGTAAAGCCAGTTGTCGTAGCCTTGCTCTAAATTTTTATAGGAACAAGTAAGCTTCCCTTTTTTGATCACAAATCCATAAAATATATTTTTGACAGCTACGGCTATTTTTTCAATATCATTTTTAGAAATATTAGAAATATTTTTCCATTCCGGCATCATTATCGTAATTTTGAGTTCAGATTTTAGTGCTCGATATCCTGGTTCTACATCTAAAATATCTTCAAAAAAGTAAAGCTTAATTTTCGGAAAGCCTTTTCTACTGGTAGTTAAATATGTAGGTTTTTCGTTAACAGTGCCGCCCCCTTCATATTCCAATTGAACAATATGCTGAATCAACTGTAAATCAGTACCCGTCAGCAATACAGAGCTACCCTCAGCACTCCGATCGCGCCAATACTCAATTACCCGAAATCCGTAATCAGCCCTTTGTTGTGAATTAGTCCACTCCCGGAATTTTGGGCGTGACTCTGGCTTTTTAATCCGCTCCCATTGCTTGTCACCACTTAGTAAAAAGTTGCTATCACTGCGATTCTCTATAAATTTTGGGAACCCATTTTTCCAGAGTTCAAACCATGCCTCAAAATTTACACGCGCACCCGTAACAAACCGAGTAGCTTGTACAATTTGCATCATCTGCCGAAGCTCGGATGGAGTGCCCGCAAGTCGGTAAAACTCGGATTTGAAATCGCGATTTGGGTAAAAGTCAATTACCCGCCAGCCTAGAGCCTGAGCTGCTGGTGGTTGGTTTAGTTCGTGGATTTTTGGGCGATCGCCAAAATTGCCACCCCAAGGCCGGTTTTCGCTAGCCCTGTTAGCCTCAAGTGAATAACCTTGGTAAGTTCCACCTGCGGGGTCATCGTTATCACCGGGAAATTCATCTTCAAATCCGTTATTGAAAATATCCAACCCCATTTGTCCAGCATCGCCGCCACCACCCTCGCCGCTTTCACCTTGCAAGTATTGATCTAAAATTTGCCTACCAATTCCAGCCCATTTACTTGTGTCAGTCATGTTTTTTTTACAAAGCGTATGAAACTTGAATGGTTGATTCAGCGCACATATCCTGTGCAGCCTCTAGGAATTCTTCTGCAAAATTCTGAATAGCGCCCTCTGGTAACGATTCCACCCACTCCTCTTGAGCCGATGCAAAGCTCCAGGGTTTTTGACCCTCGTCTCCCCATGTTTCCACCATTTTACCAAGTCCAGGAAAGATAAAGGAGAGATTTACGCCACGAGCGATCGCTTTAATAGCCTTTCGAACGTTTACGTAAGCCTCTAATCCTGCAACATTTATAGCGGCTCTACTACTACTGGCGATGGCACTTTTGAGATTTTCTACAGATTCCTCCCAAAGCTCACTATTTTTGTCAAAGTTGTTTATCCTGAGTTCATCAAGTTTGGCTATTAAATCGGGATTAAACCTGATCAAGTCTGCTTGACTTGCATAAGCAACGCGACCAAGTGAGAATCCGCACATTGTGCCAACCATACTCCCCAAAGCCTCTCCCCACACTCCTGCTTGTCCTTCTAAGAGTGACTTTTGCTGAGCTCGAACTTGTTTATCAGATATCTGAAAGTTGAAATTCCAAATTCTCTGTACGCCACCAACCGCACCCCGAACCAACCCGCCCAATCCAATTACATTGGCAGCTAATTGAGTTAAGCGCCAAACGGCGGAAATGCCTCCCCCTATCAACCCAACAACTTTACCGCCTACAAGCATTACAACCCCACTCGCAGCAACTAGCGCTGCGCCTGTAGCAGCAATCGGAGACCCTCCAGACGGCTCCGTTTCTAGCCAATCGCTAAGAAAATCACTTTCAAAATCAGTTAGACGTTGTAAAAAATTAGCAAACTTGCCCAACAAATTACTACCATCAACAAGAATATTGTTCCAAAGCTTGCCTGCTAAATCTGCAATTTCTTGCAACCCTTCCCCTTTCTGCCAAGATTCTGGCAAATACGCAGCGCTTAAATCCATTTTATTTTTTCCCTTTTTTTGTACGACTTCGACTAGCGCTAGCGGCTTTAGTTACATTTTGGCGAATTAGTGCCATCTCGGTCTGTACTTTAAATTTAGCAGATTCGACAAGTTTTTCGATGGACTCAGATGCGTCCTTGCCACTAGGGATTGATAAAAGTCGCTGGACAAAATCTGCTAACCCGCGCAACAAATCGCGCATATCGGTTTTTTCTTCTTTGTGGCGACGGGAAACTTTAAGTTTGTTTGTGCTAGGATTTAAGGTTTCTTGGAGGACTTTTGCCGTTGCTTCTGGCGTTTTCTTTTCGAGATCAGGGTTAGCTTGAAACCCTTGCCCTTTCACCCATTGACCTGCATACGGATCACCCTCCAAATGCACCGATATATACTCCTGTTGTTCGCGCATTCCCGAATCTTCAAATAGCGCTTGGGTCATTTCAGCGGTTTTAATAATGTCCAATCGGTTTGCTAAGTTTGTGCGAAAATCACGCAATATTAAATTAACAGCAGCGTCAACGCTTCCACCTGTATCAACTTGAAATTTAACAATTTGACGCATCCAGGCAGAAAGAGTTAAAACTTTTATCTCGATTGACTGATCGCCTTTGATAGCCGGATTAGCATCTTTGATGGTCAAAACTTCTCTGGGATTGCCTAATGTTGCATTGATATACTGGATCATTATTTCATAAGCCATAATCATATTATGGATTTTGATATCACCTTCCTGACCAGGAATTAATAAATCTTTAGCTATTTTTGCATCATTCAATTCCCCAAATGGGAACAAATATTCTAATCGCTTTATCGCCTCAAAAATGTAACTTTGCTGCTGGATAAAGCCCGAAAACTTCGCCTCTTCATCTTGATTAATTTTAAACCGACGTTTATTACCAGACTTGTCTTTATCAGGTTGATCGTTATTTTGCAAAGAATACTCCGAATCTCTGTTATATTCTGGGTTTTGCAAGTAGCCAGTAGGTATTTTGTAGGATTTGGGGTCTAAAGCTGTATCTAAGTCAATAGCTTGTTTAAACTCGTACATTAGCATTTCGTACAAAGTAGCAAACTTAATTTTTTCCTTTTCTGGTTTTCTAGCATCTTTAATAGGGGTTTTTGTTCGTTCGATTTCTTCTCCCAAAAAACCTTTTACATTTGTTATAGGCGCTAATTTCCCATTGATAACTTGCCGACCAAGCATTCGGAGGGTTTCCAGTTGGAGGATTTCAACTCTTTTGCAACAAGCATCGTCCATTTTTTTCTTAGGGGGTTGGTTGGGGATGGGGGGCGAGGAAGAAGGAGGGGGGGGTGATGAATTTGGGGGGGGAGAAGGCGTAATTCTTCTGGGTAGTTCTGTTACTGCGGTTTGGCCGCAAGGTATTTCAAATAAAGAGAGTTCCCAGACTATCTCCGCAGGTTTCCAGTTTTTTATATAGTCAACTATGTAAGCACCTGTATCAATTAGTTTAAAAGCTGCACCGGGTTGTTCAAAGTAGGTGTATCCAGTTAAGCCATTTATCAATTGAAGTCCAGATCCATCTATTGTACCAAAAGCTTTGTAATTAATCTTATAACTACCACCAATACGATCGATCGCATTGTTTACAGGAGTGTGTTCCGAAACAAAAGCGGGTGTAAGTAGTCTATAATTCCAATCGGCAACAAGATCGGGTCTGTACAGATGATTACCATTCGAGGAATAATTACCCGCACCTGTTAAGTCACTCTCTGCCGATGGTAACAAAAATATAAAAGGTCTTTCACTCCAAGTAAATTTAGCACTAGATGCTATTCTGCTAAAAATCAAACAGTCGTAGCATGAATTTGGGGATAAAAGCGGTATCATCTCATCACTTGGGTACGCTATACCGCGATCGCTTGGTGGCGGACTTGGTGGCGGACTTGGTGGCGGTTTCGGTTCACATTCATTTTTGCCCGCAGTGTGCGAAAAAGGGCCTACCGAAAAAGTTACGTACTTAAAACAACCCAATTTGTCACTGCCTGGCGGCGTGTCTACACCGACATCAACGGAAGCGCCGATCGGGCCTTTTCCAATTCCCAGCCCGCCGTACCCCCCGCGAATTTGCCCAGTCGCAGGGTCGATCGACACCCCGCCCCGCGCCGAGACTGGTGCGGGCACGGGTAAAGGAACCTCGACGCCTATTCCCAGATTTCCGGCAGGAGACTTACCGATTTCAAGGCCGATTCCCGATCGCGGAGCGCGCGGCTTCTCTAGATCGAGTCCTTTTCCCAAATCAATTCCGCCCATCGGCGGTCTGCGGGGAACACTACCCCTGCTACCTCCTATTTCTCCACCGAGTCCCCCCACATCGGTAATATCTTGAGGCCCCTCAAATCCATCTTCGTCACTTGACGTGCCAATGGTAGTTGTGGGAGTCAGTCGAGTTGTTCTCATGCAATAATTGAATTACATTAATGCAATTATGACATGGCAGCTTTCGCAAATGGTAGTGGCGGCACCCTCTCGGGAATCACATCTGTAGAAGATTGGTTTTGTGGATGCGTAAATTTTTTGCTAGGACAGCAGATGAACGCGGCGCGAAATCCATCAAATATCAGGAATCTGGAGCGGACTATTAACAGTGCTGGAGCGATGAGCGGTTCGCTCACTGTTCCGGTCACACTGGCCTCCGGGGCGGGTGGAATTATTTCAATCTCATCGGCAACATACTTAACCGGAGTGACTTGGGTAGCCCCCAGCGCTGGCGATGCCGCGCCGACCAACGAAGTGATTGCACTAATCGACGCCGCTAGGCGTATTAAATTACTGGAGCTTGATACCGCCAAAAATCCTACCGGCGCGAACTACCTCAGCGAGTTGGGATTTAGTATGGGCAGCACGTCGGTAGGGGGAACAACCAATGGAACTTGCACTATTCGGTGGAGCGGATTCCCACTTGATATGACGGTCGCGGCGAACGGTGATGTGAATTACTCCGGTAGGGTTTACCTGAGCTAAAAAATATGGAATCAACGCGATCGACGGGAAACTTTAATCGCAGGATAACGGTGGCTGATAGCAATAATATTGTTGCAATCCTAGACATGAACGTTGTCAATTCCAAGTATCAAATCTTTGAAAAAGATCACTTGGTGGAGTTTCAGTCTGTACTTGAGGATTTAAAGGTAACAGTTGGCTTAATGGGCTTGGCGGAAGCTCCGTGGCCGGATGTAAATGCCCTGATGAGTGAGCCTGAAAAGATGGCTGAGATTGCGAGAATTCGCACTCAGGGGCAAAAAATTAGCTTGGGATTGTATGTCGCTACTGGTAACGGGCCGTGGCAATATGAGAGCGAAGTCGTCCTACAAAATCAAGGCGGTTCGGAAACTCATGTGCCGATTCTTGTGCCGTTTCTTTCAAGTAACGAAACGTTATTAATGGCTGGCAATTTCAAACTTGGGGTAAGAATTGAACCTAAGTGGAATCAGCCATTAAAAGCAAACGATTATCTAGTAATTAAAGGCACTTGGCGACAGGTTGTCAGCTTTTCGGAGGCAACAAAAACAATAAATAATACAACAAATATGCAACAAAGCAACAACAGGATTGCGGGGGAAATTATTACCTTTGGGGGACTGGCTACTCCAGAAGGATGGCTGCAATGCAATGGTTCCGAAGTGGCGATCGCAGCTTACCCAAGATTGTCGCAGGCTCTTGGCACCAGTTGGGGTGCACTGACCAATGGGGCGGGTGCTGCTGGAGTGACGCATTTTCGACTACCGGATCTGAGGGGACGATCGCTAATTGGTGCGGGTACCGGTGCGGGACTGACAAATCGGGCGATCGGGCAACTTATGGGAAGCGAGACGCATACATTGACTGCTACCGAAATGCCCTCCCACAATCACACCCAGGATGCTCACAATCACGCCCAAAATCCGCACAATCATACGCAGGACGCTCACAATCACACCCAAAATCCACACTCTCACAACTACAACTGGTTCGCAGCGCCTAATGCTGTCAATGGCTTGTCGGTAGCAGTGGGAAGTTTGACTGCACAAACGAATATCGCTGCGTCTGTGGCTGCTACCGCGACGAATAATGCAGCGACTGCCACCAACCAGGCTGCTACCGCGACGAATAATGCAGCGACTGCCACCAACCAGGCTAGCGGTGGCGGTGCAGCTCACAATAATATGCAGCCGTCGGCTGTGGTGAACTATTTGATTTATGCAGGTTGAGTTGATACGCACAAGCAAAAAGCCTCTGAAATTTTCAGAGGCTTTTTTTTGCTAAACACCGTTATCAATTCAAATCTTCACCTTCCAAATCTTCATCCAGTTCATCATAGTCGGGGTCATCTTCATCGTACCCCCAGCAATGCTCGCAGCGCGAACATTTGTAAAAGCCAAACACAGAATCAAATTTTATATTTTGCGACTAACACTCAGGGCAACAACGAGTTTTTCCTGGACTTTGTACGTTCATACGTATCCTCTTGCACTTATTTGATTTTACCATTGTCTTCAATCATCTTTGCCAACATTGCTTTTGCCTCTGTATATAAATGGTGATTACGCCCGCCACGCCGAACACCCCACAGCAGCCAAATAGTCTTTTCTTGTCCTAAGTCTTGGGCGATTATTAACTGGGCTAGCTCCAATCGCTCGGAGTGTTCCAAAGGCAGAAACCCCTCCGAAAACACAGGTTGGGAAGTTTCCGCCAGGACTTCCGCCAAAAGAGCTTCCAAGCGTTCCGCCCTTGTTCCGTCAGGGTTTCCAGGGTTTTCCGGCTTAGCTACCGGAACGTTCCCGGAGTTTCCGGGTATTCCGGCGGAAGGGTTGATTTGGGCTTTGGGAACATCGTCAACAGTCGCATTTTGCGGGGCCGAATGCTTTGCCAGTTTGACCAACTTACGATCAGTCAAAGCGTGTCCCGGCATCTTGACCAGTGCCTCATATCTCGGTGTTGCCCGCTCTGTTTTGGCGTTATATTCGCCCAAAATCTCAACCTCTAACATGGATTCATCCCTCAAAGCACCCATCCCTTTTGCATCGCCTAGTCCTGCAAGATTACGGGTGTGGCTGACAATTATCGAGTAGCATTCTGCTTTACGGATGTCGCTGTTTACGGTTTGGAAATGTTCGCCGCTATTAGTGCAGCGTTTACTCCAATTGGTGAACTCCTCACCCACAATTGTTAGGGGCTGAAATTTAGGATTTTTCTGACTGCTGATGGTTTTATAGCGGTCTTTTACCTGCTTTTGAAACCAGACTAACTTTGCGTCAATCGCCTCATAATCCATGCCCGCACCAATCACCTCGCAGCCTTGCCATTGCCCGCAGGCTGCGTGTGGGTCTAGCACAATTACCCTATGCCCTTCTTCGAGCCGTTTGGTAACTTCTTGCTCGGTAAACGTGGATTTACCCGCACCCGGTACGCCGTAAACCAACACGCTGGGATACTTGCTTAGGTTGGGCATTTTGGGCCCGACTGCTTCCGGCTCAATCGCCACCGACTCCACCGACTCCACCTTGTCGCCGGGGTTGTTTGTTGCGTCCAGCGTCGCCGTGCCTGTAAGCAGAGGTTGCTGTTGCTGCGGGTCAATCCCCAGAGATTGACAGTAGTTTGACTCTAATTCATCCTCAAAAGCCCGTTCATCGGCTTCTGAAAGCTTCTTGTACCGCATCTGAGTTCCTGCCATTTGATAGGCGGATTCGGCGGCATAATTAAATTCCTGAGCGTTCTGCTGATACCTTATAATCCGCTGTCTCATTGGTTCTTTTTCGCCTTCGCTTCGGGCAATCAACATCACTGTCACCATGCCACCTGTAGCTAACAAAGAAAGCAATATTTTGATACCACCAAATCCGCGTTCGATCGCCTTAAATTCTGCCTTTGGTGGAACTAACCACGCAGGCTGGGATTCTATGCGGTTGCCGATTCTGTATTCAATGCGATCGTTGAACTGCAAAGCAGTAGCACCCGCGAAGCCGACAATACTTGAGATCAAAAGACCCGCAATAATTGGCTGATTTCTGTTACTCAACATCGCTTAACTTGCTCCAAATTTGTGTACCGATAAAGCCCAAAGTAATTACAATCAATGCAAAGCTGAAAATCAGCAGTTGAGAATTAGCAATTATCCAAGCTTGCCAAGCGTCCCAGTTAGCCGAAAGCAAAGCAGTACCGATCGCGAGCAATATCAGTTGCGATCGAACCTTGCCCGAACCTTCGACGCTCAAACCGTACAGAGCTAAACCCAAGCTAGCCGTCGGAATCAGAATCACAGCAACCGGAATAAGCGCCGGAATCGCGCGCACAATAAGCGATGCAGACAAGCCAGCGCCAAAGTAACTGCCGAATTCTCCCCAGTTCCCGGTCAAGTTCCAGAATCTTTCAATGTTTGTAACTTCGGGAGTTTTTGCGACTGTTTGAGTTTCACTTTGTGAATAATTATCAGCGTTCAAGTAGTCAAATTCAGATGAATCGAATCCTGAGATATTCATGAGAGAAAGGCGGATAAATACCCGCCCACTAAACTACTATTTGCGTCCTGAGAAGAAGTCGAACAGACCACCTAAAAAGCCTTTTGAGCTACCACCAACACTCAGACCACTATTACCACCAGAACCGCCTGCTACAGCAGGTACGGGGTCAAAATCGGCTGCATTGATGTAGTTATTGAAATTGGCGCGTCGCTGTTGCATTGCGATTGCCCGCTGAGGCGATGCTTGAATGGTTTTGAGGGATTGTTGGAAGCCGTTTTGCTGTACCTCACCTTTTGCCTGATGATTCGCCTTAATCAGCAATAACCGCTGCCGAAAATCCATGTTTTGTAGCGTTTGAGTGCTAGCTCCTTCAACCTTGATTAAACCCAATTCGTGCTGCAATTTCTGCTGCAAATTGATGATTTGTTGGTCATGTTTGGCGCTTGCGATAATTGCTTTGCTCACAAAATTGTCAATTTGCAACTTATCAGTGAGTCCGCTCTCGATCGCCTCTAAAGTCAGCCGTTCAACTTCAACTGTGTTCGCTCGAATCTTTGTGTGATGGCGGTTGTACGCGGTTCGCAGTTGTTTTTGAAGGTCAAGCACTTTGGCTTCTCTGGCTGCTTCATGCACCATCTCCGGTGTCAGCGGGCCCGATTCGTAGTTGAATTGCCGAGCTACGTGTGCCGCGCCGGGTGTTTGTGCTACGAGAAATTTTTGCTGCATGATAAGATTCTCCTAGAGTGCGGTAATGCCCCTTAATCAGGGGCCTTGCTTGCGGGCCAGCGGGATTACTTTTGTAGGGCATCCCGCTGGTTTGTCTTGTAAGCCATTAGTTTATTTCCTTTTTCTCTAAGGAAATAAGGCGAGTTGCGGAGCCCCATGCTGTGTGGCTCTCTTCGCCTGGCTCAAGGTATTCTGGAGCTTTTTCGGCAGTGATGCGGTTCCCTGCAATTTCGGTCACTTGCCACACAGCATTTTTTTAATCGTCAACGGGTCGGACTGAATCACCAATTTCAAAAATCTTGGTCATCATTAGTCCCTCAAACTGTTAATTTGTCCGATTACTTCAATGCCTTTCGCATCTGTTATTCCTTCCTCTCTCAGGCTTTGGGCTGCTGCCAATACAGCATCCTGAGATTTGTTGGCACTGACATTAAACTGCTTTGGTGTATTGCTTTCGCGCTTCACCTGAATTTTAAAAAAAGCCATTAGGACTCCCTCAAATTTGCTAAACCGGCTTTGACTTCATCGGTAAAACCTTGCCGTACTTCGGCTGCGGCTTGTTTGCCCAAACCGCGGCCCAATTCTCGGTAGTCGTTCAGCAATTCAGATTTTAAAGCTGCGATTTGAGCGAGATTGGTGTCGGCGGACGTGGAAGCAGATTGTGCAATCTGGTTATGAGCTTCTACAAACACGATCGCCGAATTAGATCCAGGTGGTGCAACCGACATTTTTCCTGCAAGGCTTCGCAGTTCTGCGAATTTGCGAGCGTTCAGCAATTCAATCGCATCCAGAGCAATCTGAGAATATTCTGTTGCACGAGCGCCGCCACGTCGTACAAACTTGATATCGATCGCATATATGCTCGTCAGCTTGGAGATCGCCTTTTGCAACGCAGATTTATTCAATCCGAGAATTCGCTGCACTTGCGAAGCCGAATACCAGCGGTCAATCGATTCGACATCAAAGGAATCGATTGAGTGAACCTCAACATCAATGACTGCATCGTTTTCGCTCTTGTTCATACCACCTCTTGAAAAGAATCAATTCGGAATCGATTGGAATCGATTTGAGTCGATAAGCCAACAATAAAAGGAATTCAACCACCAAAGTAGTGGTCACTGACCAATTATTAGTCAGTGACCAAAATCGATTTGAACCGATTCAAATTCACACAAAAAAGCCCCCTCCACAAGGGAGAGGGCTGCAACTATTTAATTGGGGTGTAACCGAGAGTATATCTCACCCAACAGTCTCTTTATGTAGGGCTTTGGCTCTCTGTATCTGGGGTCAGATTCGGCTTTTAAATAGTTATAAAGACTGTCCAATGGAATCTCGGTCTCTCTCGCGATCTTGTAAACAGACCATTGAGTTAACTGTCGAAAAGTTTTTGGATCTAATGATTTGTGTGATATATTTTGCATATCGCCTACCTGGTTTAATGAAGGTGATCAGCCCCTGACTGTGTTCGCAGTCGAGGGGCATTTTAAATCTTGGATTTTGGATTAACGATTAAGAGCGGCAACCGAATAACGTTCAACGATCGCAACTTGCAACACTGCCAACAGTCTAAGCCCTTCATTTCTTCCCACTCCAGCGGGGGTGTAAATTCCGCAAGGCATATCAGGCCCATGGCCTACAACAGCGCGCAAATTATCGGAGAATGCACCGCCGACACGTAGACAAAGCGCAACTGTTTCCATCAATATCAAGCACTCTTCTGTGCTGGCATGGCAAACGTCAGGGCCATAAGCTTCAGTCAAAACGGTATGAACTAAAGGCGTAGCGATATCGCCGATGCGCTCGTAGTTGATGGGGGTGTGTTCAGTGATCACGCTAAGTTCCTAAAAAATAGAGATCGCACTTGAGGGCAAACACGATCGCACGACTGGAGAGATAGAAAAAGCCCGTCTGCCCGAGCTGCACACCACTAAGGCAGGTGCCGCCATCAATTCAAAAGGGAATGGGATCGTAATCTGCCTCAGAGTTAAAATTCATAGAATCTTTGTCTGAGGCTGGAAGCTTTGGGGCTGTCGTCTCTTGCTCACGCTTCACTTCCCTGTCGAATCGGACTGCCAGAATAGCCGCTAGTTTGATGGCTGCTTCGGCGAGTCTTGGGTATTCTTCAAGTTCGTACTTGCCAGAGGTAATCATTGCCGATAGTAGTTGCGCCGCTACAACCTCACCGTGAGACTGCGAGTAACTTGGCTCACAAAAATAGTCACGGATTGTCAATTTTTCTTCGGCTGTAAATTTTTCCATTTCGATCGAAACTCCCACACATTACGCTTGTAGTCGTATATAAAACCACAGGCTTTAACCTGAGAAAACAACTGATAAACCCTAATTTGACCCTTTGTAGGAAACACCTCTAATGCCCGGAGAATCTTGACCCTAAGTGCTGGAGTAACTCGCCTGCCGATCGTGACTACATTAGTTGGCAAGGGGAGGTTGTTGGTTGGCGATGGGAGACCTTCCCGATCAGGGTCATCATCCATGAAAGGTTTTGAACGATAATCGGCGGAGTAAATCAGCCGCAAGTATCGATCAGCAACGAGTTTACGGCATGGCAGGTCGGGGTACTCGTCATCGCTCTCGAAAAATGATAGGCATCGAGGAGGGAGTGTGGGCATAAAATCACCTCATCAAAGACCAATTACGATCGCCTGTACTCCAGCGATATCCCAGACTTTTGAGATTGTCGTACAGCACTAATTTGTCCAAACCCTTGCATCCAGGGAGGATTGCCAAAGCTTGTTCTTTCTTTGTGGTCTACGGCAAAGGTAGGGCCTCTGCATACCCATAATCGGCAAAACAATCTTTCCAGTTGCGCTCTTGCATGGTTCCCGCTGAATTTATAGGGGGATACAAGGTAAGAAATCGCACCAGCCAATAAGGCGAATCAAAAGTCAATGGATCTAAGCAACTATTCCCATATGTAATCCTGGTTAGAGGAAGTGGCCATGGTCTAGTCCAGGCATAACAGGTAGAAAAATTCAGACAACTATTGTTACCTCGCGGAACACAATCCTCTATTCCTAGTGGACAAAAATTTTTCTCCATTAAAGGTTTTTTCCCTATTATCAAAATCCAACGCCCGAAAACCAAAAAGTGTCCGAAATTTCGGACACTTTCTCAGTTCGCGGGATTATTTTCGCTCTGGTCAAGTCGAAAATAATCTGAGTCTGTAACTACAGAACCCTTACTGAACAAGGGTTTAATAAAAAAAGTCCAATTTATTGGACTTTTTAGAAAGCTATTTTTCAGTGAGGTACGCCGCCAGCTCTGATATTTCACCGGCTCGCTGCCAGTCCGTTTCGCCGCGCCGCACCTTGGTTCGATCGCTAATCTGCTGAACCTCCAACAGTTGCATCTTGGTGTACGGCCCCTCGGCGTTACCACCGCGAAATACGTACCACTCAGCAGCTTCAGGAGTTGACACCGCTGGTCTCACGGTTTTCATGCGGCTCATCCCAGATTGAGCCTTGAGTTGATTGAGTTCTTGCTCGACTGGATCGGGGGCGGGTAGGTTTTTGGGCGATCGCCTTTTTGTCGGCTCCTGAGTTTTAGCTTTCGCAGCCCGTCGGTGCCGCGCCCACAGATCGTACTGGTATAGGTAAGCTGAGACGAAAAACATTCCGATCGGGATTATACCGAGCCTTAGCTGGAGTACACTTCGCCTTAATAGAGAAAATCCCTGTGAATAGTCAGCATCGGCTCTACTGGGGACGGGTGTCAGGAAAGAAACAACCAAAAACGAGACAATGAACGCCACAAAGCTGATAATGAAAGCGTTTAGTCCTTCTCTCCAGTGCGATCGCTCCAAGTTAGGCCAGCGGTCAGCTAGGTACTGACGGACAGAGGCAAGCTTAGAATGTGCTGGCAGATGTGTCAGCAAAAACTTGACAACAGAGGCAATAGCCCAATGAAAGAAGGTAAACAGAAACGGTACGGTAGTCCAGGCTCCAACCAGGACAACGAAAATGCTGTCGCTATGTTGAAGTGGAAAACTAGACCTGACTAGAGCCGTTAGAGCGTAGGTAAGTCCGAGTGCTCGTACCCATGAGATAGGATAGGGGAGCCACTTTGGCCAGTTATTCATGGTTGGGACTGTTTGACGGATATCAATATTGTCCCACCGGCCGATGGTTTAGATGTCAGCCTCTCCGGGTTAATAGCCGGGGAGGCTGAACTATTTAGTTTTCAAGGTTCGTAGAACCAACCGCAACAATTCGCTTGGATAACTCAAACGCCTCAACTAATTCGTCAAGACTGCACTGATAAATACTCAACATCTGCCTGACCTTAGAAAGGGGTAGATGCGGCACTGAAAGCCCTCTCTCCCATTCGCTGACTGTGGACTCTCTAATGTCGAGAGCCCGGGCAACTTGGCGTTGAGTTAATCCAGCACGTTTTCTGAGATTCACGGGAGTTAGTTGACTTCTTTGGTCTTGAGTCATATCATAGTAGAAACCAACGGTAAACGCAAGCGATTGCCGTTAGTTTGGTAAAAAAACAAAATAAGCAGACCGGTGATTGGCGTCTACGGTCTGCCTACAACTCAAATATATAAAGGATTCAGCCGCCTGACCGATCGACTGTGTAAGCCCCGAGGGCATCAATCTCGTCAAACGACTGCATCCTTTATATCCCGGGTTCAGAATTCCGAGTCAAAGTTTCGCACCCTCCCCCTTTAAAAGGGGAATAGCCATCGGATATGCACAACAAGTTTTCGACCCTTTTGCCCCTGTTAGGGCTGGTTTTACTATGGGCATACCAACCAGACGAAGCGCCCGATCGTGGGGGCGATCGTAGAGATTCCAACCTTGTCGAGGTGATGCCTATGCAGCAGTAGCTCAAGTCAACTTCAAACATGATGTCTTTCTCTGACGTGATCGCTCAGCAAGTGCGATCGCTTCCTTCCCACTCATTACAAGAACCCTGCGACAGAAACAAATAACCCGACCGCTTACCTCACACACAACAAAGGATGCCCGCGATGGTAATGGCAACCACCGATCGACCAATACGCGCCGCCGAAATGGGGCGGACAGAAGCCGAACAAGTAACTCAGGCAATCAAGGATAACTTCGACAGTTTGGGCGCGATGCTGGCAATGGCTCGCGATCGCAAAGCCTACAAAGCACTCGGTTATCGTTCATTTGAAACCTACTGCCAAAGCGAATTTGGCAAAAGCATCAGCAGTGCTTACCAACTAATTGAGGATGCCAAGGTTTTGTCACAGTTGGAGGCGCGAATCTCCGAAGAGTACGGCGAAGATATAACTCTAAAATTTCCATCCTCACACCTCAAGCCTCTCAAGGCGATCGACAATATTGACGACAAGCTCAAAGCTATAGAGTACGCAAACAAACTCGCAGCAGCCGAAAACAGGAAGGCTACTAAGAAGGATTTAGAGATTGCAGTTTTTCAAGTTTCCGGCAAACGTTCAGAGGATTTCAAGGCGGCAATTCAAGGTCTAGGATTCAATCGAGGCGTACAAGTTGAAGTAATTAAATCGCTCAATAAAGACAGAGGATTTGTTACAAAAGTAGACAAGGCTGGCAAAATCCACATTGAACTTCACTATGGCAGCATTGCAGCAATCCCCTATGATGCCGCCGACTTGAGGATACTTACGGACGCAGAAAAACCCGCCACCCCATTAAATGAGATTACTGCCAACAAGGGCGATAGAGTGTTGATTTTCGCCCAAGGTTTAGAAGGGAAAAAGGGAACTATTTACACATGGAAAAGCGGCAAGCAAGCGCTTGTCACGGTGGATGGAGGGAGTAACCCGATTGATATTGTCTATGCCGAACTGGAGTTAATTCGGGGCGAACAAGAACAAAAAGATACTAACTGGGATTCTGAGTTAGTTTGGAACGCCGGAAAAAACACCTATTACTACTTCCCACAAGAAGACACAATATACAGCGACAAGTGGCCACAAGGTTTATCTCTCAAGCCTCACTCCCATGAGGAAAGCCCGATTGAATTTATCAAGAACTGGGAAGATAAATTTGCAGGCAACCTACTCGAAGCTTTGATGACTCCGGCAAGATTGAAGACCCTGACACTCGCACAGGCGATCGAACTCCCAGAAGATGAAGGCAAGGAATTTGTCACCGATTTGATTACCAGTTTGAGCCAATTATCTCCGCAAACTTCCAAGCCTCCGAAGGCTATGGGAATAAGTTTTAGTCGGACAGTCAATGAATTAGTAAGTGGTAATAAAACGCAAACTCGGCGCGCGTGGCAAGACGATTATGCCAAAAACTTCATTCGATACTTTGATGAAAGTATCGCCATCCCGGCACTAAATAAAGGTCGCCACCGTGGTGGACACGGACTAGGGTTCATCAAGCTTACTCAGCGCCCATACCAACAGTATTTATCGAAAATGTCTCCCATTGACCTACAAGAAGAAGGTGGCATGGTTGCGACAGCACAAGAATTTATCGACACATTCTTCGAGGGGCAGGATAAGTTAGTTTGGGTGCTGCACTTCGAGTTTTTGTCCACGCCTAATAACGACGCATTAACAGAAGAAAATCAGCGCCTACTGGTACAGCTAGCAGAAGCCGAAATCGCCATCCAATCAATGATTACAGCTTCTGTAATCTCGCCCCTGGAGGCTCTGCAATCAACCGACTTCTTACTAGAAAATGCCGCCGATAATTCAACGCCAGGGGACACCGCAGCGCACTCCGACTTCTTACTAGAAAATACCGCCGATAATTCAACGCCAGGGGACACCGCAGCGCACACCGACTTCTTACTAGAAAATGCCGCCGATAATTCAACGCCAGGGGACACCGCGGCACACACCGACTTCTTAGTAGAACCGAATTTAGAGATCGAATCATTCCCGCAAGCGCTCTTGATTGCTATTTCTAATCAAGAGAAAAGACTGTATGAAGCTATCGACAAAAAAGAATATGAGCAGCAAAAAGGAAAGCTCACACAAAAACAGGCAGACGCTATTTCAGCGAACCGTTTGCAACGGTTAGAAAAATCTCTTCAAGAATTGAGAGATTTCCAAAAATTGAGAATAGGACAAGTTGCAACAAAGCGATTTCACCCAGAAGTGAAGGGAAGAATTGCAAAATTTGAATTGTCAGTAGGTGGGATGCCTTTAGTTTGGGTAGCTTGGCCACAAAGCGAAGGAGGGGAGCGAATGATCGAGCATCATCCACTAGAAACTATCATCGTGGAAGCGTAGCCGATGCTCCAAAGTTTATGTAGATATATAGGAATAAAAAATCATGCAAAAACAACTAGGACGGCCGCTCTCTACAGATTGGTTATCAACTTCTGATGCTGCCAGCGAACTGGGTATCAGCCGCGGTCACTTATTGAATTTAAAAGCTGACGGCACATTCAAAACTGGCAAGCATTTTAGAGATGTTCGCCGAACGAACGCCATGCGAGCAACTTATAAATGGAATCTCCCAGCGCTCCAGAAAGTCTTAGATATGGGGCCGGAAGTTCGCTAGCCATGTTGCAACAAACTTTAACCGCCAGCGAATCACTCCTCACACTCCCTGCCGACTGGATTCTAGAGCCAGTTATTGGCAAGCGTCCTTACAGATCCAAGTGGACAAAATCTAATGTCGATCGCCTTTCATGCCTCGCAGAATTAGAGAGCGGCAAGGCAACCGGTATAGGGCTGAAACTCGGAAATGGGCTGCTGGCAGTTGATATCGACGGCGAATCAGCAGATAAATTACTAAAAAAACTAGCCGGAGAAAACGACCTTTCAGACTTCGCAAAAACAACCGCATGGACAAGCGGCCGCCCCGGCAGAAAACAGTGCCTTTTTTCAGTGCCGGAAGCTGACTGGCATCGCCTTCGCACCCGCAGGATTGGCACGGGAATATCAGGCGATGACGGCAAAGAAGAATGTTTAGAATTTCGCTGGCTCGGCAACCAGAGCGTTTTGCCGCCAAGCATCCACCCCGGCACGGGAAAACCCTACACCTGGATTAACAGCCCGCTGGAAATTCCCCCGGTGTCAGCGCCAGAATGGCTGATTGAAGTCTGCGAGAACTGGCATAGCGAGTATGTCAACGCTGACACAATAGATTTGGTGAGATTTCCAGTACGATTATTCGCGCATTTTGGTCGCCAGATGGCAGTTTGGCTACTCGCACGTCGCTATGATATTTCGCGCTGGAGTCACCGCGGTCAACCGAAAGGATGCGGAATAGGAAAATTTTCCCTCACGGCAGTAGCCATAATTTTAAATCGCACCGTCGGTCACATCCGAAAATTGTTAGGTGCGGCAAAAAAGTCGGGATTGATCCGCGACTACCTACAAGCCGGTGACAAGATTACAGTTTTTTACAGCAGCTTAGAAAAAGCGATCGCTCTTACCGGGATAGAGAAACTCGGCCCGATCGCCGCCATCAAAGTTGACGAATTATCTTACCTCAACATCATCGCCACAGAAGTTGAGGCTCAACATTTGCAACGAGCATCTCTCCACCGTCAGCGGCTGGAAGAGGTCGAGCAAATAAAAGCTCAGGGTTTAGATCCTGGGCAAACTCCGAGTCAAATTGTCAAGCCGATCGACTTGCACACCTGCGACTATCCGGCGCGGGTACTGGGAAAGGGCGATCGGTTTATTTATTGCGATTCAGGATTGCGCTTCTACGGCGGCAGTCAGGAGGCGATCGCACAGTCGCGGGGATTGTGTCCCGCGACTGTTAGCCGCCATCTTTCCAATGGGTATCGATTGGTGGCGGCACCGGTGCGAGGATATCGCGGGGAACTGCCGCCGATCGTGAAAAAGCAGCTTGTGGAAAAGTTGCCACAACTTCAAAAATTCTCACCAAAACTGTGCACAGAGGACGGCTTGTTTTCTATGCACGGCGACTGGTGGAAGCCTCACTGCAACGTTTATCTATTGGATCATCGCCTGGTATCGGCTAGGCGGCGACGGGTTCAAATTCAAGGGCAAATAGATAAGGTTTCCTGATAGGTTGAAAACGATTTTCCAGGATTTTTAGAGGTTTAGTTTTTCTTATATGTTTTTTGAGGTATCAAGAAAGATAAAAACTGGAACCGCACTTCAAAGAGTTTTGGAAATCATAATAAACCGGAACAAGGAATAACAAAAAGGATCATAATTAAAAAAGTCCAATAAATTGGACTTTTGGAAGGTCTAAGCTTTGCTACGCGCCAACAATAAATCGTATGCCTGTTGCTGCTCTCGCTCGTTAAGAGCTAAATGGTAGGTTTTACTGTGAACATTCAAACTGTGTCCCATTTGCTTCGCAGCCAGCGACGGTTCCAGACCAAGACGAACCGCTCTAATAGCCCAAGCATGGCGCAAATCATAGGAACGAAAACCGACAAGAGATCGGGCAAAAAACTTACAAACTCTTGCACCAAAGTCCGCGTGACACTCACCGGTTACAAGCGGTCTTTTAATGTCTGCAAGATTCCATTGCTCAGCCCATTCCGGTCGCAATGGCCAGCACTGACGGTATCCGGTTTTTCCCTCCAAGACTTGAGCGATCGGAAACTTGCTCATGTCAAGATAAAAGGCTTCATGATCCCGTAAGCCGTAAGCGGCAATAACACCATAAACCCACTGCCACTGAGGGTTCTTAATCTGGTCAAAACAAATAGCTATTTCTTCATCTGTCGGCAAATTACGGGGTTGAACTCGTGTCGGGGAGTAGTTGCCCATCAAATCACTGACATCGATGTCTAGTCCTACAAATTGAGCTAGTTGCCGGAAGGCTAAACAGAATCGACGACGCTGACGGGTATTTGGTGTCGTAAGTGCGATCGCACTTAACAACACCTGTGAAGTGATCGGCTCATCGGCAGGCAATTGGTTGAACGGGCGAGCATAATCAGTTTTCCAAGTCGTTGAGCAAACGGCATCTCGCTTGCTTTGCTCAAATTTTGCCAACCAATCGGCAATCGTCTCTAATTTTTGCGGAACTTTGCGATCGTACAACTCCCAGTCAAATTCTTTCGCATCCCGGAGGTATCCCAGCTTGCGGGCCTCTTTCTCAGCTAAAGATATCCCAACGGTGTTGGCGTGAATCCCCAGTGCAATTTGCCGCTGACAGGGAGATGACTTACCGAAGCCTGCTCGCGGGGGGAGAACTGCCTGAAGGTAAAGGCGATCGCCTCTCTGCAAAATAGTCACGCCGGTCTTGCTCGCCTTTAGCCGCCCGTTAGCCTGATTCAACCTTGCGTTTTGCATTGCATTAAATCTGCATTACTTTTCGTAGTCAATTATGACTGATTGTGTGCGATTTACAATCCGTTACAATCTCGAATCTCTTGCAACATAAGCGATTAAGGCTTCTTCAGTTATGACAAAATTAAGGCGGCACCCAGATTTGAACTGGGGGTGGAGGTTTTGCAGACCTCTGCCTTACCACTTGGCTATGCCGCCGTTACGCCTGAAAATTGACGTTATACGATAATACACTAAATCTCGATTATTTCAACATATCTCTCAAAAATTTCCATCGCCCAAAGTTCGTTAGCGAAGCCCGCCCCTACGGGGGCTGCGCCAACGAAGAGGATCGCCCTCAAAACCCATCCCAGGCTACAGTAGAAATAGCTCGATCGCCCGCAACACCATCCATGACACCAGTTTCTCCCCTACTCGTCGCCCAAATCACCGACACCCACCTGTTTGCAGAGCCCGATCGCACTTGGAAAGGCCTCTCAACCGCCCACACCCTCAAAACAGTTCTCGAACACCTACAACAGATTCAGCCCCAGCCAGACTTACTCCTGCTAACAGGGGACTTATCCCAAGATGAAACACCACAATCCTACGAGCTCCTCGCCTGCCTGATTTCCCCCCTCAACATCCCCGCCTACTGGATACCTGGAAATCATGACAACTTGGCGGTAATGCAGCCAATATTAGATAAGCCGCCTATTTCCCCAGAAAGAGCGTGGAAGCTAGGAAACTGGCAGTTTGTGCTGCTTTCGAGTGTGGAAGCCGGATGCGACGGCGGGCGACTTTCCCCAGACAGCTTGCAGTGGCTCGACTCTCAACTGCAACAAACGGGCGATCGATTTGTTATGATTGCTTTGCACCATCATCCGTTGGCGATCGACTGTGAGATCATGGACAGCATGATGCTGCACAATGCCGATGAATTTTTTGCAATTGTCGATCGATACCCTCAAATCAAAATAGTCCTCTGCGGGCACATTCACCAAGAATTTCAACAGCAGCGAGGTGCAGTTTCCTACTTGGGCACGCCCAGTACCTGCATCCAACTGTTACCCAAAAGCCATCCGATTGTCCTCGATACCATCGGGCCCGGATTTAGATTGCTCGAATTGGCGATCGATGGTACTTGGGATACTAAGATTGAGCGAGTAGCCGCAGAACCTGCAACAGCTTGATAATTTACAGTTAAGGGCTGAAATTGATCCCCAATTATTGAAAATACGACTTACACTCACAAACCCCGTTTCTC
Organism: Cyanobacteriota bacterium; assembly: GCA_043767465.1. Classification (GTDB taxonomy): domain Bacteria; phylum Cyanobacteriota; class Cyanobacteriia; order Cyanobacteriales; family Microcoleaceae; genus Microcoleus. Next base: position 4,548 of record JAYUGZ010000148.1, on the reverse strand, counting down.
CGAACACATGGGGTTTGGCCACAAGAAATCTAGGAATCAAGCTGCTTTCTGAGGCACAATGGGTAAGTCATACAAGATATTTTTTACTTTTTAGATACGTTTAAAAAAAACTACTATCAAAAACATATTTAATTGTCAATCTATCAACAGATAGATTTTTTAAATAAGCCAAATATCTAATTATATCTATTGACCCTAAATTGCAGGCACAGCTATACTAAGAATTAGCAAAAAAATAAATATCGCCCGCAATTCTATCAGGAGCAACTCAATTTATGTCTCAAGTCAATGGCGTCATGATGCAGTATTTCCACTGGTACAACCCCGCTGATGGGAACCTGTGGAATCAGCTAGCAAAATCTGCAAAAGATTTAGCAAAAATTGGTGTAACATCCCTGTGGTTGCCGCCCGCCTATAAAGGAACCGGCGGCGGTATGGATGTAGGTTACGGTGTTTACGACATATTTGACTTAGGTGAATTCGACCAAAAAGGATCGGTACGCACGAAATACGGCACAAAAGATGAATATTTGCGCGCGATTAAAGCTGCACAGGATGCAGGAATTCGGATTTATGCCGATGTTGTCTTCAACCACAAATTAGGTGCCGATGCAGAAGAAGAAGCCGAAGCCACACCCTTCAATCCAGACAACCGCAATGACACCGTAGGCGAATATCAAAAAATCAAAGCTTGGACGCATTTTACTTTTCCAGGCCGCGACAAAAAATATTCCAGCATGGAGTGGCATTGGTGGCATTTCGACGCCATTGATTACAACGTTTACAACACTGAAACCAATGCCGTTTACCTGCTAAAAGGTAAAGAATTCGATCGCGGAGTAGACTTAGAAAAAGGCAATTTCGACTACCTCATGGGTTGCGACTTAGATATGGACAACCCAGAAGTCACCGGAGAATTAAAATACTGGGGTGAGTGGTATGTCGATACAACAAACGTTGACGGCTTTCGTTTTGATGCCGTCAAACACGTAGCAGCAGAATTTTTCCAAGAGTGGTTGGAACACGTCCGCAACTATGCCAAACGCGACCTATTTGCCGTAGGCGAATATTGGTCTTACGAAGTGGAAGCTTTGCACTACTTCATCAAAGCAACGGATGGTAAAGTATCGTTGTTTGACGCGCCACTCCACTACAACTTCCACGTTGCTAGCAAGGGCGGCAACAGCTACGACTTGCGCACAATTTTTGACAACACCCTCGTCCAACAGCAACCAACTCTCGCTGTTACTTTGGTTGACAACCACGATTCCCAACCTTTGCAATCGCTAGAATCAGTTGTCGAGGCTTGGTTTAAACCCCTGGCTTACGCTTTAATCCTGCTGCGCAGCGAAGGATATCCGTGCATTTTTTACCCGGATTATTACGGTGCTAATTATAAGGATACAGCAAATGATGGCAACGAATACGAGATTTGGTTAGAGAAACATCAATCGATTCTCGATAAATTCTTGTTCGCGCGCCAAACTTATTCCTACGGTAATCAGTACGATTATTTTGACCACGCGAACACGATTGGCTGGACGCGACTCGGAGATGAAGAACATCCGGGCGGCATGGCTGTGGTACTCAGTAACGGAGGTGATGGCACTAAGTTTATGGAAGTCGGACATCCGAACCGAACTTATATTGACATTACCGAACACATCAAAGAACCGATCGCAACTAATGACGATGGTTGGGCTGATTTTCGGTGCAACGCCGGTTCAGTTTCTGTCTGGGTTCCTCAGCCCTAAGCATCACCTTAATCTTGACGGCATCCTCTATCTGAAGTAGGGTGCGCGCTGCGCACCTTACGGCTACGATCGTCCTATCCAACCATTTTTTACTTCGCTATTTCTTATTTTTGCTGATTAAAGCCTGTTCGTAGCATCGGACTTAAGTCCTCTCTCCAATATTACTTTTAGGCGATCGCGCTACAAAATTATTTAAATAAAAAATTATGAAACTTGCAGAAAAAGTTGCCGTTATTACAGGCGGCGGGTCGGGAATTGGACGTGCAGCAGCAATATTAATGGCCCAGGAAGGCGCAAAAGTTGCGATTATCGATCGCACTTTAGAAACAGCACAAGAAACCGTCCGCCAGTTAATCAGTGAAGGAGGCAGCGGGCTGGCGATTGCCGCAGATGTGGCCGATTCTGAGCATATGCAGGAGGCATTTGAAACAATTTTTGACAAATATCAAAGAATTGATATTGTGTTCGCCAATGCAGGGATTAACGGCATCTGGTCGCCCGTAGAAGAAATAGAACTTGATGAATGGGATCGGACAATTAACACCAACCTCACAGGAACATTTTTGGCAGTCAAATATGCTGTTCCTTATCTCAAAAAACAAGGAGGTTCCATAGTTATTACATCATCGATTAATGGCACTAGAAGCTTCAGGAAAGTTGGCGCCACAGCTTACGCTTGTAGCAAAGCAGCCCAAGTAGCTTTCGCAAAAATGTTAGCGCTAGAACTTGCTCCCAGCCACATCAGAGTCAATGCAATCTGTCCGGGCGGGGTGCTGACTGGCATCAATCAAAGCACTGTTAAGCGCCATCTAGAGCGCATTCCTGTCTCGCCTGATGGCATTAAAGATATGATTCCTTTGACTGATAATACCGCCGGTTCCAGCGAAGAAATCGCTCAATTAGTGTTATTTTTGGTATCAGATTCGTCCAGCTTTATCACAGGTACTGAAGTCTGGATTGATGGCGGCGGTTCTTTGATTTGAAATTTGATAGTATGCAAATTTATAGGACTTACACATGGGTGTCTAGAAACCGGGTTTCTTCCCGAATTCCTCGCTACTAAACCCTAATTTTTCTAAGAAACCCGGTTTCTAACCCGCCGCGCACAATTCATATTTAATAAATATTCCCCGCAACTCTCCATTGTTTGACAGCAGTTTGCAATCTCTGCGGCAGCCAGTTATCGTACTGAGAATAAACAGGCAAACGCTGGACAAGTTGCCATCCCGATGCTGCTAAAATTTCTGTTAAAGTTTGGTGTTGCAAATGAGGATAATCAGGATTAACTTCATCCAGCGGCCCAATTCCGCCTAAATCTGTCGCACCTGCTTCTAAACAAGCTAGCAATATTTCAGGCCGTGCAACTAAATTCGGCGGAATTTGCAGCGAGATTTCAGATGGTAAAATGCTGCGGGCGATCGCAATTACTTGTGGCATTTTTGTAGCATCAAAAACTTCGCCGTCACAAATTTGCTTGTTTCCCGGACTGTGAGGTTGCAAGATAACTTCTTGAATGTGATTGTAGCGCGAATGAATCCGGGCGATCGCCTCCAGAGTCTCAATCCAATCCGCCTCAGTTTCCCCAATTCCCAGCAACAAACCAGTTGTAAACGGAATCTGCAATTCCCCAGCCCATTCTAACTGTTGCAGCCGCAGCCCCGGCACTTTACTCGGTGCGTGTCTGTGAACCGTTTGTAACAAATCGGGGGACAACTGTTCTACCATCAGCCCCATCGAGACATTCACCTGTTTTAACTGTGCCATCTCCTCAAAGCTGAGCGGCCCTACATTAGTATGTGGCAAAAATCCGAGACCAAGTGCCAGTTCGCACAAATCGTAAATCCGCTGAAACCAAGCTTTGCGCCGTTGACTCAGAGGATGTACCTCGCCGCTGAGGATCAGAATTTCAATTACACCTTGAGGAAGCAGCAATTCGAGCTGTGTTTCGGCTTCTGTGAGTGTCAGCCAAGGACTTTGCAGCGGTTGGGCCCGAAAATTGCAATAGGTGCAGCGGTTGTAACACTCGTAGGTGGGAACCAGGGTATAAGCAGGGCTGTAGGTGACGGTGCGGGACATTCCTTCGGATTTTGAGCGATCGAACTTGGGCAACAATATATATGTATCTGTTAATGCGAATTTTCTGGCTGGCGATCGCAATACTTCATCTATCTTAACACTGACGCCAGTCCCGAATCTCGTTGCCAAGCTAAATTATGAGCATTTTTTTTGTTGGTGCGATCGTCCGCAAATTCCCCATTCTGCTTTAAAACTCGTTATACAGCAAGCGTTATAGCTTTTGATTAGCTACGCTTATGACACTCATCACAAAAACTGTGCTTAAAGGGCCTTTACAAACTGAAATAAAAGGTTTATGTTATTTACATGGCGGAACACAAAGCCGTCACGAACATTGAAAACCAAATAACGCAATCATAAAACAATGACAGCAACCTTACAGCAGCGCGAAAGCGCCAACCTGTGGGATCAGTTTTGCAACTGGGTCACCAGCACCGACAACCGCCTCTATGTAGGTTGGTTCGGCGTCTTGATGATTCCTACCTTGCTCACTGCCACCATCTGCTACGTAATCGCCTTCATCGCTGCTCCCCCAGTGGACATCGACGGCATCCGCGAACCAGTTGCTGGTTCCTTGATGTTCGGTAACAACATCATCACTGGTGCAGTTGTTCCTTCGTCAAACGCGATCGGTCTTCACTTCTACCCAATCTGGGAAGCTGCTTCCTTGGATGAGTGGTTGTACAACGGCGGCCCTTACCAATTGGTAATTTTTCAC
>JAYUGZ010000147.1:0-14151 GCA_043767465.1 Cyanobacteriota bacterium | reverse complement strand
CGGTTCTGCTGTCAGCCAACTTAACAGCGAAGTGGCGATGATTGCTGCGGTTCGCAGTTTGGTTGAAGCTTTGGCTTTGGTTTCGCGATCGCACTTTGTTACTTCAATGTAATTAAGAAGGCGAAGGAAGAGTTGATAGTTGATAGTTGACAGTTGACAGTTGACAGTTTTCAGAGGGAAGAGGGAAGAGGGAAGAAGGAATAGTTGACAGTTGAGAGTTTTCCGTTTTCATCAGTCACAGGGAAGAAGGAAGATTTTTCCCAATCTCCCCCTCTCCGCCTATCCCAATCTCCCTCTTCCTTAAAAATTAATCCACCACGCGGAATAATCATGTAATAAATGATTGTTTGGGGGGATATCATCAACTGATTCTAACTCTGCTAAACGCAACATAAATTTTTGGCGATCGCCGACGCGCTGCACTTCCACAAATATGCCGTCTTCCTGAATAGAAAAATCTTCCAGCCGATTAATTGTGAATTTATCATTATAAGAAGGTTGAGTTTTTTTGAGCCTTGCATATTCTTTTTTAGTACCAAAACCCATAAGATACTCTTCTTCCCATTCAAACTCTTCTATGCCAGTAACTTGGCACGGAACTTGAAAATTTTTCTTGAGGTAGTCTAAATATTTGATTGTATTTTTAAGATCGGCATTAATTTTTTTGTTTCCCAGGATTCTTCTAATCCTACTTTCAAATTGACTGCCATTAAATGGGTAGTTTTCATCGACATGGGCGAAGATTTCTGGCTTGAAAGTGCCTCCTAATTCTGGTGCTTCGGCAAGCAAGCGCTGCAAGTCGTTTAGCTGTTTCGGTCTTCTACCTGCTACAATGGTTTCATCAAGCTGAACTGGAGGAAGTTCGGATTCTGAGGGCAGGGATTTGCTTTGATTTGGGCGATCGTCAAATTTAGATTTGTTAACTTTAGATTTGTTAACTTTAGGCTGATTAAGTTTAGGCTTGTTAAATTTAGGCATCGCTCGGTCTCGCTGTATCGGTTTATCAATAAAGTATATCTTGGCAGAAGTACATTCGTGTCTGATAGGAGGAAGCTGTGATGCAATTACTGAAATCGCCTGATGAATCGGAAGTGTATCAAGGACAATTCGGCGAGTTTACAATTACCCAAAGCGATCGCACGGGAGTGTTGATCTACCGCGCTGGATTGGGGGTGGCGGCGCTGTGTTTGGCGGTGGGCGCTACTCTGGTGCTGCAACAAAGCGACAACCCAACGGCAATCCAAGCTGTAACGCCTGTTTTTGCGTGTTTCTGGATAGCTTTGGGCGTTAGTTTGGCAACTATTCACATTTACATGATTGCGCTGCATCGCACGTTACAGGCGTTTTGGGCGATCGGCGGCGCGGCAGCATTGTTTGTCGCCTTACAAAGCAACGAACCTTTGGCTTTAGCTGTGTATGAACATCCGGCGACTTTGTGGGGAATTGGCTTTACTTTTGCGGCATTGAATGGTATCTTTTTTAAAGAAGCTTTCTGCTTTAACCGCCTAGAAACTAAGTTTTTGACTCCGGGAGTTCCGCTGTTACTTTTAGGACATATTTTCGGCTTTTTGACACCGGAAAATGAACAGTTATTGCTGGGGCTTTGGGCGATTTTGTTCATCATTTTTGCCGTGCGCAAGTTCTTTCAAGCGGTACCGCAGGATATTGGAGACAAGAGCGTTTTTGAGTATCTTAAACATAAATAGAAAAAGGAAGATTGGCAGCGGATTGTGTAGCGGATTTAACGGATGTGATTGCGCACAGGAAAGTTAGATTTATTGGCGTGATTTAGCGGAAAAATTGTTACAGAGCATCCGCCAACAGGGTTAGCAATTTATTGATTTATTAAACACGAACTCTGAGATTACAATTTCTATATTCTATCCGTTACATCCGTTACACAATCCGTTGCCGAACTTCTTTCTGCTATATGATTTTTTTTGACAGAATGCGAAAACTCAAAATCAAACTTCGTCTAATCCGCCGCAAAGAAATGTGGGTAATTACCTGGCAAGGTTGGGTAATTGCGATCGTGGGATCAATCATTGCAATGACATTCATCATCAAAAATATCCATCCACTTTTGGCGGTAAATGCGCCGATTAAAGCAGATATACTGGTTGTGGAAGGCTGGTTGCCGGATTATGCGATCGAAAGTGCGATCGCAGAATTCAACAAAGGTGGATACCGCCAATTAATTGCCACCGGAATTCCCGTAGGTAAAGGCTACCATCTCGCTGAATATAAAAATTATGCCGAACTAACCGCAGCGACTTGTATTGCGCTAGGATTTGATAAAGACAAAGTAGTAGCCGTACCCGCACCGAATGTTGTGAAACACCGCACTGCTGCTTCTGCGATCGCCCTTCGAGATTGGTTAGCTGCTTCTCCCCTAAAAGTTGACTCAATTAATCTCTATTCTTTTGGGACTCACGCCCGCAGAAGTTGGATGGTTTTCAAAGAAGTCATGAATCCTGAAATTGAAGTCGGGATAATAGCTGCGGAACCGCAAGACTACAACCCACAAGAATGGTGGAAATCCAGCGAAGGCTTTCGGACAGTAACAGGAGAAATCATAGCTTATATTTACGCCCGTTTTGTCGATTGGAAAGCCTAGTTATTAGTTATTAGTTATTAGTTATTAGTTCCTTGGAACCAAGTGATATTCTGTAGGGGCGGGTTCACCAGTATCTAAAATCACATCCAGGGTATTTGTAAACCCGCCCCGCCCCAACTAGGAATCGAAGAGGATTAATGATAAAATCATTCTCGAATAAATTGAGGGCAAGTCGTTGCTAGAAGAACGCGCTTACTGGTTAGCATGGTCGCAAATCAATGGTATCGGGCCGATTTTGCTGCAAAGATTGCAACAACATTTCGATAGTTTAGCCACAGCTTGGACGGCAAAACCAGTAGATTTAATGCGGGTTGATGGGTTTGGTAAGCAGACAATTGATACCACTGTGCAAGAAAGATCCAAACTCAATCCAGAAGAATTTATTGAAAAACATTTAATTAAAAATCCTTGTTTCTGGACGCCCGCAGATCCAGATTACCCCCGTTTGTTATTGGAGATTCACAGTCCGCCACCGGTGTTGTATTATCGCGGTAATGTGGATATAAAAGAGAATCAAGGAATTACGCCAACTGTGGCAATTGTTGGTACTCGCAGCCCTTCGGAATACGGCAGAAAGTGGACTCGAAAAATTAGTACGGCTTTGGCTAAAAACGGTTTTACTGTGGTTTCGGGATTGGCGGCGGGGATTGATACAGAGGCTCATACAGCGTGTTTGGAGGCGGGAGGAAGGACTTTTGCGGTATTCGGGACGGGAGTTGATATTGTGTATCCCAAGCAAAATGAGCGGTTGTGCGATCGCATTTTGCAGCAGGGATTGGCAATTAGCGAATATCCGGCGGGGACTCAACCGAATAAAACTAACTTTCCGCGCCGAAATCGGATAATTGCGGGCTTGAGCCGCGCTACAATTGTGATTGAAGCTCCGCAGAAGTCGGGCGCGTTAATTACTGCTTATCAAGCTAATAATTTTTGCCGGGATGTGTATGTTTTGACGGCAAGGTTGGATGATGAGCGATCTTTTGGTTGTTTGGAATTGCTGAGTAAAGGTGCTCATCCGATTCTGCCGAATAGCGATCGACTCTTAAGCGAAGACCGGTTGCTGGAAATGCTCGGAGCTATGCCAAAATTGGACAGCGCGCAGCAATTGTCCTTGTTTCCGACAAATCCGCCCCCCCAAAAGCAAGACCCGCCGTTGGATGCAGAGTTGGCTGTGGTGCTGGGGGCGATCGGCTCTGGGACAAGTTCTTTTGATACAATTGTGGAGGCCGCTCGATTGGAAGCGGGGACGGTTTCTGGTATTCTGTTGCAGTTGGAATTGTTGGGATTAGTTTCGCAGTTGCCGGGTATGCGCTATCAGCGGTGTTGATTGGTGTTAGCGCGATCGTATTTAACCTTAGAAATCTCGATTATCGCCGAGTCTAGATCCCCCTAAATCCCCCGAAAGCAAGGGGGACTTTGAGAAGATTCTTGTCCCCCTTCTTAAGGAGGACTTTGATAACTCTTGTCCCCCCCTTTTTAAGGGGGGTTAGGGGGGATCTAGGCCTTGATTGTGCGCTGGGTACTCGGCGGTTGAAACCGCGTCTATACTGAACAGAACACGGCGGTTGAAACCGCGTCTATACAAACGATGTCCGCCGGACGCAGACTGAAGAAAAAAAACGTAATTTTAACCGCCTACTCTTCAACCCGCTCTTAAGCGGGTTTTGTCTGTATAGACGCGGTTTCAACCGCCGGGTTTTATTGCAATACGGTTTACTTAACACTATTTATGCCCGGATATCCCCCTAAATCCCCCGAAAGCAAGGGGGACTTTAAGAGCTTCTTGTCCCCCCCTTTTTAAGGGGGGTTAGGGGGGATCTGTCTTAAGTGAACCGTATTGGGTTTTATTGTATATTCTTCAACCGGCGTCCGGCGGGTTTTGTCTGTATAGACGCGGTTGAAACCGCCGGGTTTCAACCGCCCCATCTTATCAAAACAATCCGAAATTAATCGCGCTAAGGCTTCGGCCGCCAGCAGCAACTGAGTTTATAGTAGCTAAAAGCTCCCCAGTTTGGGTAAACCTGACTAATGTTTTACCTCGGTCTTCAGTAATCGTCAATTGCGCAGAAACCAGCCCGTTAGCCAATACTAAAACATCTTCACCAAATGTAAAATCTGTAATAAAATCGCTCCCGGAGTTGGTAGCAATTACGAATTTATTGGTTCCTATTCCTCCTGTCAAAGTATCATTTCCTAAACCACCATCCAGGTAATTATCTCCTTTGCCGCCAAACAAGATATCATTACCCTCGCCGCCCAGCAAAGTATCATCTCCTTGACCGCCAAACAAGATATCATTACCGCGAGAACCGAGCAAAGTATCGCTACCTTTGCCACCGAAAAGAGTGTCATCTCCAAGGGCGCCGTCTAGGGAATCATTGCCTCGCAAACCGTAGATGGCATCATTGCCGCTGCTGCCGGTGAGGGTATCGTTGCTATTTGTACCCTTGATAATACCTGGGGAAACGCTGCCAAAATTGGCGTCGCCGGTGACAACAGGAGTTGCAAGCCCTGTCGGCAAAATTGCCGATTGAATTTTGCTATCTAAAGCAGCACCAGTATTGTCAGTGACTAGCTGGGAAATTGGCTTGATTCCGGCACCGACTGCTTTGAAGTCTTGACTGGTTGCGCCCAAGGTTACTTGTTGGACGCGGGCCACGGCTTCGGGAATTGATGTGGCTGTGGGATTGCTGAGAGCGATATCGATGCGCTGATTTGCTGTTGCCATTACTGTCGCTGCTTGCTGGGTAATTTGGGTGACAGTTTGAATTTTCAAACTGGGGTCAATCTGCTGTATTTTAGCAGCGGATTGCAGAATTATTGGTTCTAAGGCGGCTGGGTTGCTGAGATTTAAGATAGCACCTGCTTGAATTTTATCGCCCATTGAACTGACAACAGCTTTGACAAGATCGTGATTGGCTGCACTGGATGCACCGTCAATCAAAGCGACTGTTTGAGTGATGACGTTTTGGACTTTGACCATTGCTGCTAAGACTTGGACGCCGCCTGGCTGGTTGGTGTTGGTGGCGAGGATGGGGTCTAAGGTGGTTAGGTCAACTTCGGCGGGGAGGGAAAGGGCGGCTTTGACTAAAGATTGTGCTTCTTCTGGTGCAATTCCTTTGTCGGTTAAGTCGGCGATTAAGCTGGTTAATAGGGTGATAACAGTAGAATCTGGTGGTGCCGTAAGTTGTGTTTCTAGGGGTAATCCGGTGGCGGTGTCAGTGCCTCCAATTGCAACTAGATTGCCTTCTTCGGGGTCAATTTCTCCGTTTTTGTTTTTGTCGAAGATGTCGAAGGGAATATCGAGATTGAATTTACCGCTGCTGTCGGTAGTTGTGGATGGTTCGTTGGGATCTTTGATGCCGTTTTTGTTGGCATCGAGGAAGAGAGTTGCACCGGAAATGTAGCCATCGATTACTACACCGCTGCTGCTAAATGTCAGCAACATACCGTCATTATCGCTAGCACTAAGACCCGCCCTGTCTGTTGCTGTTAACAGGATTGTTAACTCCTGCGCTCTGGGGCTTGTGCCACTCAGGGTACGGGTATTTTGATTAAACGTGAGCCAGCTTGGCAGAGGACTGCCGTTCATCAGAGTGGCTGTGTAGGTGAGCTTGTCGCCGGGAAGATCCGGGTCGGTGAATGTATTGGCCGGGAACGTGTAGGTGAATGTGGATGATTTGCTTACTGGTAGAAAGTTGTAATGCCAAGGGGTTGTAGTCTCGCCGTAGTTTAAAACTGGCGGGCGGTTGGCGACTGTGGTAAAACTCCCTTCTTCGGCAAACTTTGAACCAGCCCAAGCAGTGTCGATCGCCTGCACACTCCAGTAATATGTCTTATCTGGAGACAAGTCTTTGAGCTGCCACTCGGTGTTTTGACTGACATTTCCTAGCCCTACAACTTGACGAGTTCCGTCATTTAGAGACATCGGGGCGAGAATATCCTTGCCTCCTGGTGTCGTGCCAACTCGCAAGTTGTAGCTTAAACCATCAGCAGGAGTTTGAGTATCAGTTGCTTTGTTCCATTTAAAGGTAACTTCTCGCCCAGAAGGTAAAGCCGATAGCCCTGTGGGTGCGGTGGGTGGAGTGTTGGCGATCGCAGTATTGCTTCGGTACACTTGATTCCCCAGCAAAATATCCAATTTGCCGTCACTGTCGTAGTCTCCCCAAGCACCGAAACCCGCGCCAGTCACTCCAGCACTGGTATCCTCGCTAAAGCCGCTGCCAGTGTTGCGGTAAACTTTGCTATCAAGCAAGATATCCAATTTGCCATCATTGTCGTAGTCTCCCCAAGCTGCGGAACTACCACCGGGTAAGGCGACAGTTAAGTCTTCGCTAAAGCTGTTGCCTATGTTCCGGTAAACTTTGGCTATTTTGCCTGAAACGCTATCGCCGGCAAGCAAGATATCCAAATCGCCATCATTGTCATAGTCTCCCCAAGCTGCCGAACCATCAGAAACACCAGGTAAAACGAAAGCTTCGATAAACCCGCTGCCCGTATTGCGAAACACCTTGGCTATTTTTCCTGAAACACTATCGCCCGTTATCAGGATATCGAGTTTGCCGTCCTTGTTATAGTCTCCCCACGCAGCCGAACTGTTGAGGACGCCGGGGAGTTGGGCAGTAATATCTGGCGTCAAAACACCATTGCTATTGCCAGTATTGCCATACAGTATGCTTCCGTTTTTCTGAACCAACGCGCCTGTCTCTGGGTTAGTGATAGTTTGTTGGGTAGCATTCAGGAGATCCAGTTTGCCGTCGTTGTTGTAGTCTCCCCATGCTTGCGAACTATTAACGGCACTTCTCTGTGACGATTTGAATGGATTCTGTCCGCCAGAGTTGTTGTAGATTTTGAGAAAGCTGGGCATTCCAGTTTTGGCACTTCCACTTGTTTGCAAAGCAAAATTTAGCTTGCCGTCATTATCGTAGTCTCCCCAAGCTACGGCATTGGCTAACTCCAAGTTTGGAAAACCATTTTCAGCGGTAAAAGTAGTGCCAGTATTTCGGTACAGCCAAGAGCCTACGAAGTCCGAACTACTACCGAATCTGCCCACAGGCTGAGAACGACCCGATGCGATAAAATCCAGTTTCCCGTCGTTGTTGTAGTCTCCCCAACCGCTAATCGCTCCGCCATTGAAATAAGTCGAGATTTCCGTATTAATTTTGCTGAAAGTGTACTGGCGTTCGAGGTTGGTCACGCTGACATCTTGAGGATCGATGCCTGAGTAACCGGAACTTGGAAAAGGGTTGCCGATCGCAGGCAAGTCGTTGCTGATAGCTGGGTCAAGGATAATGTTGTAGGGGCGATCGCCATCAGGTTGATTGTCGTTAACTCCTGTGACTGTGACAGTTTGAGCCTTATTCCAATTATCAGGAGTGAAAATTAGTTGTGAGGGAAAAGCCTTTCCTTCTGCGTTGTTGTCACTCCTGACAGGGATGACAACATCAGCGTTAGGTTTGGACTCAAGCAAAACACTGAAATTAGCAGTACCACCTGCTTCTGTGGTAATCAGCCCCTTTGTCGGCTCTACTAAAATTCCTGGGCTGTTTGGAGAATTGAGGTAACGGAATATATTGGTGACACTGACATCAGCAGGATCAATACCTGAGTATTTGCTGTCAGTGCTGATCGCGGGGGCAGTGACAATCGTGTAAGGTCGGTTAGCAGCCATGCTGAGAGTACCGGGAGCGCCTGTTACCGTTACTCCTTGGGGTATATTCCAGTTTTCAGGTGAAAAGGTAACTGTTGGAGTGGAGAGAGTACCTTCTGCTGGATTTTGAGGAGAAACGTTCAAACCGATAATCACAGCAGCAGTCGGCGGGCTATTAAGCGTGATGGTAAATTCGGCTTTGGCACCTGTTTTAGTGGTGATTAATCCGTTGGTGGGGGAGACGGTGATTCCTGGGTCACCCGCTACCGGCAAGCCAGTTCCACCAGATTGAGGTCGATCGCCAGTTATCGGTAATCCCAAGGGAGTTTCGTTAGATCTCGGTATGACGATCGGTCTGTTTGTGCCGCCAGTTCCTGTAGTGACTGTGAGTGGTGGATTGACTGTGAGTGGTGGATTGACTGTGAGTGGTAATAATGGCGGATCGACGACTACTACTGGATCGACGACTACTACTGGATCGACGACTACTACTGGCGGCGCTACATCGTTATCAGCGATCGCCACAACCACCCCAGCAACCACAATCCCGTTATACTTAGCATCACTGCTCGTCACACTGTGAGTGATATTCCCGCTGTGCGCCCCTTCGACGATCGCATCATCAACAGCTTTCACCGTAACTGGTTGAGATACATTCCAATTATTCGGGGTAAAAGTGATAGGCGCGATCGCCTCAATTTGATTACCTGTTGTAAGAGTGAGAGTTACAGGGGCGATCGGCTGCGACGTTAACTTGATGCCATAACTGCCATTCGCACCGCCTTCTGTAGCGGTTGTTTCGGTAACACTAACAGAAACACCAGCCGTATCATTGTCCTTATTGGTAAGGCTAACATCCGCTACATCTCGGTTGCTGTAATTCGGATCTGTACTAACAGCATTCGCCGTAATAACTTTGTAGTCAATATCGCCATCAACAATACTGTCATCAACCCCAGTTACGGTCACAGGTTGCGGTGTATTCCAGTTAACTGGAGTGAAAGTCAAACTAGGAGTCGAAACAGTTCCCTCTGCAATATTGGAACTGTTCAAACCGATAGTCACATTAGCAGTTGGTTGAGTATTCAAAACTACAGCAAAGTTAGCCTTGCTACCATCTTCGCCCGTAGTTAATCCCGCCGTCGGATTCACCGTAATTCCCGGAGTTTCATTGTCACTGTTGGTGACTGTGACATCATCAGGTTTGAGGTTATTGTAATTAGGATCGGTGCTCACAGCAGCAGCCGTGATAATTTTGTAAACTACATTTCCATCAGCTACCAAATCGTCAACACCATTCACTGTGACTGTTTGCGGTTGATTGTAGTTGGCAGAAGTGAAAGTTAAGCTATTAGTCGAAACAGTTCCTTCGGCAACATTGGAACTGCTTAAACCGAAGGTAACATTAGCACTCGGTTGCGAATTGAGTTTGACTGTGAAAGTCGCTTTACCGCCGAGTTCAGTCGTAGTTAATCCCGTAATTGGGTTGACAGTAACGCCAACCTTGTCATCATTGGCGATCGTTGTGGTGGCGCTAGCAGTGGTAATTGTTGGTGTTACGCCCGCGCCTGCGGGACTTGATAGAGTGACGATAATAGTTTCATCGGGTTCAACGATGGTGTCGCCTAACACATTGAGAGTAATGGTTTTCGATGTTTCACCGGCTGTGAAATTAATCGTGCCTGCGATACCCGTTGCCGCAGAAGTGCCGCCTATGTTGTTGTAATCACTGACGTTGGTAGCAGTTCCGGCGATCGCATAATTGACGCTACTTGCCCCACCAGTGCTACCGCTGCGAGTCACAGTGAAAGTTAGAGGTTTTGTGCCGCTATTGCCTTCAGGAATGCTGGCAATACCCGCAGCAACTGCATAGGAAACAGTACCGTTAGCAGCAATAGTTAGTGTTGTTTGTTTGGTTGTACCCGCAACGCCTCCGGTGATTTTGCCAAAGTTGAGAATTGCGGTTTCGGCGTTTTCTGCGATGTTGTCGGGTTTGATAGTAAGTGCAACATTCTTGGTGAGTGCCGCACCTGTTGCACCTGCGGGGAAGGTAATTGATGTAGGTAAAAAGGTGTAGTCTGAATTTTGGGTGGCTGTGCTGCTGGGGTTAATTGCGATCGGTACAACGACATCGCCCAAGGGAGTGCCGCCGCTGATGGTGACGGGAATATTAACTACTGTGTCTGTTGTTCCTTCTGTACCGCTGTAAGTTGCGGCACCAAAATTGACTGTATTTGGTGTATTTAGCAGGATTGAAACATTGGCGGAACCGTTGTTGGTTACTGCCAAATCCGGGAGAGTGTCAGCATTAAAGTTGCCTGAAATAATCGATGTTGGACTTGTCCCCGCAGCAAAGTTAATCGGTGCACTAAAACCGCCATTGCCGTTTCCGACTAAAATTGCAGCGCCACTGGTTCCTGCTACTACTAAATCAAGTTTGCCGTCTCCGTTAATATCTTTCGCGACAATGCCGGAAAGCCCTGTCCCTGCGCTAACATTAGTCGCCGCGCCAAAGCCGCCCGTGCCATTTCCCAATAGAATTGAGATACTGGTAGGGCTAACTGTCACTAAGTCGAGGAAATTGTCTCCGTTAAAGTCCCCAGTGGCGATCGAATTTGGACTTGACCCAACCCCAAAATTAGTAGCTGCACCGAATCCGCCCGTGCCATTTCCTAACAGAATTGAGACATTATTAGAGAGGCTGTTGGCAACGGCTAAGTCGGGGAAACTGTCAGCATTAAAGTTGCCTACAACAACGGCAGCCGGAATCGAACCAACATTAAAATTAGTGGCAGCGCTAAAGCTGCCAGTGCCAGTTCCGAGCAAAATTGAGACGCTACCAGAAGCACCTTGAGGGTTAGCATTTACCACTGCTAAATCAAGGAAATTGTCGGCATTAAATTTCCCGACACCTATGGAAAGTGGAGTGAAACCCACACTAAAATCGCTAGCTGCACCGAAGCCGCCCGTGCCATTTCCTAGCAGAATTGAGACAGTACCGGCTAAAGAGCCACTGGCTATTGCTAAGTCAGGGAAATTATCGCTGTTAAACAGTCCCGATGTGACGTAAACTGAATTTGGACGTACAGCAAAGTTGGTAGCCGTCCCAAAACCCCCTGTGCCATTCCCTAACAAAATTGAAATGTTGTCATCACCCCGGTTTGTCACTACCAAGTCGGGGAAAGTATCAGCGTTGAAAAGCCCTAGATTAATACCTTTGGGATTTGTCCCCACGCCGAAGTTTGTCGCCGCACCAAAACTATTCAAAACGTGTTCGTAATTAGCCAATACTTCGGGTGCAAATACTAGCGGTGTTTCTATTTTCCCGGTTGTGATTTCTAGTTCCCAGTCCCCGCCCTTTGCTACACTTCCGGTGAGATTTTGGGAAGCAGCAACGTTTGTATTTGTGAGCTGGGCGATGCGTTTGATGAAGGCGAAACCGTCTGTATCGATCGCGCTTTCATCCGATCCGCCGGGGGTTGAAACCCCCGTCTCATAGCGAAAGTCCTCTAAAGAGGACTGAATAGCCGCCTTGTTTTCAGTCGGTTTCAACCGACTTTCGCTTTGAGACAGGGAATTCATTCCCTGGCGGACTTTCGGGTAAGCAGTCGGTTTCAACCGACTTTCGCTATGAGACGGGGATTTAAATCCCCGGCGGACTTGCGGACAAACGCGAGACCCTGATGCCACATTGCAACCGTAAATCAGAATATCCGCACTGTCTGTAAAAGCACTCCGCCACTGCTGCAATTGCGTGGAATAAGTCTCCAAATTATCTGCACTCAAACTACCATCGCCCAATTGCAAGCTACCGGGAGCACCGTGAGAAACTATATGAATGCTGTCAATATTCGTGCGACAAGCTAAGATTTGAGTAATTTGGTCGATCGCATCCTTCTGCCCATCCAAAACGACTACTTCCGTACCCGGTTTTACTCCGGCTACTAAACTTTGATAATCTGGTACTTGACTGTCGATAAAGGCGATCGCGCTTCCAGAAACTTGATTATTTAAATTTGGCATAATACACCTACTGCGGGCTAAAAAAAGACAAGGATTTTCCTGTTTCGCGACTTGCATCCGAAACTATTTCTGAAGGTTGTAGCAACCATAACAGTCTTTCAAGAGAATATTTGTAAAGTTTTGCTTAAAAATACCTGTTTAATTAAAGTTTTGATGAAGATGGGAAAAATATTAAGTAATATTGCGGATAAGCGACCGCGAGGTTAATGGGTTAACATACGAAAAAATTAATCGCAAGTGTAATTAGACTTAAATATTAAGCTCGGGATTTTTGATACATATGTGCGATCGGGGCTTTATTTTTGAGCTAAGATTGCATCGTAATCGCCATGAGTCCCTATCCAAAACCAAACAATACCTTCAGGCTTCTCAACTCCCAGAACTCGGTAACTATCGCCTCCTCGCACCGATTGCAATTGCTTTCGCCTGCCAACTTTTTTAAAATGCAGTGAGGGGTGATACGGATCAACTTTGAGTAATTAGTAATTTTTATCAGCTAAGGCTTGTATTTCTTTAGGTAGCTGGTGATAGCAGTGCCAAAAGCGCGGTAAAGTCAGATGATTCATAACACTTTAGCCAATCCAGCTTCATACTCTGCATCGACTTCATCAAGTAGCGCATCTAACCGCCCATCCTCCAAATCTTCTTCAATTTGCTGATCCCAGACTTGTTGGCGATACTCTATCAGCCAAGCTGTGAGCTCCGACAGTTCCTTAACCGACAAGTTCATAATTGCTGTTTCAAGTTCTTTAACACTCATACATTTTGCCACATCATTATACGATCAGTATACCAAATTATTTAAGGGCGATCCAATCCATTTTAGATTTTAGATTTTAGATTTGATCGCACTTAATTTCAACTCCCATCTATCCCTGCTAAAATCGTCTCAGCATCCGCGCACAAAGCAGCGTGACAGCAACCGTTACTCGCCAGCAATCCCCCCCACTGACTGACATCTCCCCGGTTGTATTGCAAAGCAGAACCGTCAAAACGAGTAAATCGGCCGCCCGCTTCCGTCAAAATCAATTCCGGTGCAGCCAAATCCCAATCTTTAGGCGCAGACTTCCCCGAAAGCGCAATATAAACATCGGCGTTTTGTTCGACAATCGTCGCAATCTTGCAGCCGATGCTACCGACAGATAGTTGATTTTGGCAGGGAAATTTGTGCAATAATCGATTTAGGCGATCGTCCCGGTGACTGCGACTGGTTACAATAGATAAATCTGCCACTATATTGCGCGTAGAAACCTGCAACTTTACCGTAGAACCGTCCCGACTTTCCATAAAAGCACCAGCATCTTTGATGGCGTAATAAATTTTTTGCTGTTCCGGCCAAGCGACAACCGCTAATACTGGTCTTCCGTGATATGCTAAAGCAATGTGGACTGCAAATTCACCAGTCCTGTCGATAAAGTCTCGCGTTCCATCCAAAGGGTCAATAATCCAAACCCAATCTTGAGTTAAGGGAATTTGCCCGTTAGTTGCTAAATAAGCTTTGTAAGTTTCTTCGCTAAGATAGCCAAATTCTGTATTGCCTAAAGCCGACTGCAATTCGTCGAGAATGCAAGTATTGACAGCGACATCGGCGGCAGTAACTGGGCCGTCTTTTTGTTCTTGAATGTCGAGGTTCGGAGTATTGGCATCAGGACGATAATAGGATTGCAAAATATCTGCGGCACCCCAAGCGGCAGCCTGGGCAATTTCGCTTAATTCTTCGAGATTTTTCATGTTTGATCGATTTAAGTAGGGTGCGTCAGATTGCATCTACTTCATAATACAATACTGTTCACTTAATAAGATAATTGCTCAGCGCGCATCTGACTTAACCCAGAAGTGTCATAGTCACGGAGATTGCCGC